>JAUQYY010000119.1 GCA_030587505.1 Candidatus Sigynarchaeota archaeon | reverse complement strand
ATGAGCCATCTGATGGTTACCCCGCTGGAATCCGCAAGAGTGACCTCCTCTTCCGCAACGTCACGGTAGTTCTTCTTAAGCATTCAGACCACCAACCCAAAGTAAGATTAAAAGCATATATTTCTTCCGACAAAAACCTGGATACAATCATGAGTGCCTCGGCGCAGAGGCTGAGCGGCCTCCTAGCCTTCAAGAGGGGAAGAAAAAATTGGATGAACGCTGTGCTCTCCACTTTTCCCTGCTTCTGCTTCCCTTTCCTTTTCGGTTTTCTGTTTTCACTCTCCCTCTACTGTTCTTGTGAGAACCGCTCCACGAGTTGGTATTTTAGAACCTTTCCGGTGGCTGTTCTCGGAATCGCGTCCACTATTTTTACCCGTTTGGGTATCTTGAAGTCGGCTATTTTCCCCTTGCAGTACTCGATTATCTCCTTTTCGTCTATCTGCTCTCCGGGCTGAGGGGTTACAACCGCGGTCACCACTTTTCCTAGGACCTTGTCGGGGAGTCCTATGACTGCGCACTGCTGAACCTTTGGATGGTTTTGGATTAGGTCCTCCACCTCCGGTGCGAGAATCTTGTCCCCGCCGCTGATGATAAGGTCCTCGACCCTGCCCACAATGTAGAGGTGTCCGTCCTCGTCGAGCCTGCCGAGGTCTCCCATGTGGAACCAGCCTCCGCGCATGGCCTCCTTCGCTTTCTCCGGGTTCTTGAAATAGTTAGCGTTTAGCGCGGGGGATCGGCAAACAATCTCGCCGATTTCACCCGGCGGTACGTCGTTGTCGTTCTCGTCGACTATCCTCAGCTCAACACCGAACACGGGTGTTCCGAGAGATGCGGGCTTGCTCTTCTTCATCTCGGGGTTGCAGTAAACCAGAATGGAGCTCTCAGTGTTGCCGTAGTACTCTGCAATGTTCTTTGTGAAGTACTTGTACGTCGCCTCTCTCACCTCCGACGTGAGTGGAGCGGCAGCGTAGATTATCAGCTTGAGGGAGCTTGTGTCGTACTTCTCAAAGTCTGGAACCATCATCAGGAGATTCGTTATCACCGGAACGAAGTTGACCATGTTCACCTTTTCCCTCTCTATCAGTTCGAGAATCTCCTTGGGGTCGATCTCCGTGATCACGTTCTTGCACCCGGTTGTGACCCCCGCTAGCACGGTCGCCCAGCCAACCCTGTGGAACAGGGGGAAAACGGTCATCAAAACCCAGTTCCAGTCCAGGCCCATCTCCAAAACTATTTGCATAACCGCCATGAGGTTATTATAGTGTGTCATTATCGACGCCTTCGGAAGTCCAGTCGTCCCAGAGGTGTAGTTCACGTACTGACCGTCGTCCTGAAAGATTTCAACCGCGGGTTCCTCGGTCGAGTGGCCAACCGCGAGGCTCCCATAGGGAACAGTGTCCTCAGCCTCTCCCTCACCGACGTAAATATAGTGCTTAACAGACCCTAGCTTGGGCCGCAAACCACCAACCAGATCCCTAAACTCGCTTCCGTAGATAAGGGCTTTGGCCTCGCACTGGTTTATCAGTTGTTCAATATCGCTGGGCGTAAGCCTATAGTTGATTGGCGCAGCGATGGCTCCGATTTTCGCTAGGGCGAAGTAGGTCTCAACGAACTCAACACAGTTCATGAGAATCACAGAGACAAAGTCACCCTTCTGTATTCCGAGTTCCATCAGTCCGTGTGCGAGACTGTTTACTCTTGTGTTGAGCTCCTTGAAGGTTACGCGTTTCCCCTTACAAACTATTGCCTCTTTGTTGGGATATCTCCAAGCCGCTCTAACAAGCTGGTTACCAACACTCAAACGGTTATTTCCCAAATCAATACTCATACGGTTTCCTCCGTTTTTTCGAAATGGGTACAAATTCTGACCGCCTGAGTTTTTTGTTTTAGAAAATATATATACTTTATGTTTTTTTTTGGTAAAATCTAAACTTTGGCAAATTTGGGTGTTATCTTTTCGGGTCTATTTTTCTCGTGTATACCTGCATGTTGGAAGCACTTATTCCTTCTCGCTTCGGTCTCTCTTTTTGGTGGTTGTGATGTTGCCGATTGTGAGATACCCGCGCTTCGCTGAGAAGTTCCTGCCTGGTCTGAGTGGGGTCTTCACCAAGCCCCAGCTCAAGCACTTCGCCCGGTACCTGACTAGGCTTGTTGTCTGCGAGAACAAGACGGTTATGGGGATTAACCGTAGCTTCATGGGGCGGAACGACCAATCAGCGTTGAACCACTGGCTAACAGACTCCGGGTGGAGCGAGGAGAAGCCTGACAGGGCTAGGAAGGCGATGTTCCTCAACTTCTTCCGGGCTATGAGGCCGAAGAGGGGCGTCCTCGTTGTAGATGATACGATCAGCCACAAGACCGGAAAGCACGTGGAGGGAGTCAACATCCACTATGACCCTTCCGAGGGGAGATACGTTCTGGGCCATCAGCTCGTCACAAGCGAGCTTGTGATCGGCGGCCTAAGCCTCCCACTCGACTTCGAGCTCTACAGGAGGGATGAGGGCCAGCCTGATTTTAAGACGAAGCAGGAGCTATTCAGAATCCTGGTGAGGAAGGCTGCTGAGGTGGGGATTCCATTCGCACGCGTAGTCATGGATGTATGGTACTTCAACAGGAAGAACGTGGAGTGCGTAGAGGAGGCTGGTAGGGACTGGGTTGCAGGATGCAAATCTAATAGGCTCATACTCATGCCTGGAGGCTGGACATCCATCTCAGCCTACATAGAGGATGTTCCGAGGAGCAAGCATAGGGAGGTAACGATCCGGACCGAGAAGGGCGAGAGGAGGCTCTGGGCGTACGCGAAGAACGTCACGATGGGGGGTTAGGATCGTCGTCTCCTACGAGAACCCAGAGCTGAAGGGTGAGCCTAAGATTCTGGCGACGAACAGGCTTGACTGGGACGTTAAGACAATAATCAAGACGTACCTGAGACGCTGGAGGGTTGAGTCCTCCTACAGGGACGCCAAGCAGGAGCTCGGCCTGGAGAGCTACGAGCTGAGGAAGCTGAGGGGCATAAGACGCCACCGGCTCATGGTCTTCCTGGCCCACGACCTCCTGCGGCTCAGCTCCCGGAAAGGCGGACCCATAGGTTGGATGAAAGCAGGTCTAGCAACGGTCGGCTCCAGATGCAGGTACGCCGCGATGGAGGTCTTGAGGTTCTTCATAGAGCTGGTTGTGAAGATTGCTAGGAAAGTCAGAAACCCAGACGAAATACTCAATATGACAACCTCCGACATTAAAGGCTTAAAAACACTATACCAGATGGAGATAACCTAAAATTTGCCAAAGTTTAGTATAAAATTAATATTTATTATGTTGAACTTTTCAGTATTTTTTGAAAATTAGTGTTTGAGTGAGCACGTCCAAAAATTGAAAAGATTTAAATTCTGCAAAAGGAAATTAAAACCTCGGCGAGTAAGAACTCTGTTTTCAAGAGTTCGAGTATTTCACGGAAGCGAGTGATGGAAACCTGCTGTCCGTAACCGTTTTTACTCGGCGCAGTAAAGCTTTTCTTATGGGGATGATGTGTTTATGGTTGTGACTTCTCGTTATGAACGGGTTTATGAACAACTCTGCTCCATTGCGGGTTCGCGTTACGTTTCCAATAGGCAGGAAGAACTCTTCCTCTACAGGTGGGATTACTTCACGTGTAGCACGCCCCCAGGTAGGTGCGACTTTGTGGTGCTTCCAGGGTCGACCGAAGAAGTCCAAGAGATAATCTACCTGGCGAACAGAGAGAGAATACCCGTAGTCCCGATGGTTTCGGGGCTTAACAACGCTGGGCTGGCTAACCCCCTGCAGGGCGGAATTGTGCTTGACCTCAGAAGAATGAACAGAGTGCTCGAAGTTAATGAGGACGACATGTACGCGGTCGTGGAGGGAGGAATCACCTGGGCAGACTTGGCATTATACCTCAACAAAAAACACCCGACTCTGAGGCCGCCAATCACGTGGTCCCCTCCAGCCACCGGGGTGGTTCCCTCACTCCTAGAGAACGGCATGCACGACTTGGGTATGGTAGGAGGTTGCGGTTCGGACTTCATTAATGGTTTGGAGGTCGTACTGCCCACAGGGGAGATCGTTGTAACGGGTTCGCTTGCCCTAAGCGACAGCTGGTACAGTAGACCCCCCCTGCCTGACATTTCGGGTCTCTTTATCGGTTGGAGCGGGAGAACGGGCATAGTCACAAAGGCTTCCATGAAGCTCTGGCCGAAACTGCCCCGGCGGGACTACTCCCTTTCTGCGAAGACCTTTAAGGATGGAATAGAGATTGAGATGGCTCTCTTTAAGGCCGGGGGGCCTCTACTTGGAATATGTGACATAACGGCTATAAACTCGTTTTGGTCACTCGCAAGTAGAACGTACTCGGGCCTGGATCTTTCAAGGGTTCCCCTCGAACCTAGAGGGGCTGACTACATGGGGATGTTGACCGTTATGGCGAGCACCGAGAAGGAGATGGAGGCGAAGGCTGAGGTCATATGTGACATCACCAAAAAGCTGGGGGGGAGAATCACAGTTTACGAGGAAGTACAGAGGGTGATGGCTGAAAACGAAAGGGGTATTACACCACTCGTGTTGAACTGTCCCGTACAGGAGTTTCCCATATGGAACTTCTATATGGGGGGAATCGGCGAGTGGATAGGAGGCTACATGCCCATAAGGAGAGTACCCGAATACTACTTGGAAAGCTTGGAGATAACCAAGAAATACGGGAAACACGCCCTATACTACCATAGGGCAATGTTCGGAGGACACTACAACATAGCGAGAACACTTGTTCTCAGCAACAAGGATGACCCCGAGGACATGAGGCGAACGAGGGAGTGTCTTATGGAACTGGACAGTGCCCTAAGGAAGTACGGCGTCAGGTACAAGCCCCAATACTGGGCGGTACTGCGTAACAACAACAAGGGACACGCTGGCACCCTTGGCCTCATATCGCGGATAAAGAAGATGCTAGACCCGAACAACATACTTAACCCCGGGCAGGGAATGTAGGAGGCGTGTGCACATGACCGAGAAAAGAGAAGAGAAAAAAGTCAGATATGATTTCAAGAAGGATTACGAGGCCCCGATCAGAGAGTTTTACCCACGCGAAAGGTACCTGCCGGGTAGGGGGATAAATGAGATAGTTACGCAGCACGACTCTATGGGGAAGAAGTTTGAGAGGTTCGAGTCTCTCGAGCACTACCGGGACATACTTCGCCTTTGTGCAAAGTGTGGAACGTGCAGATACCTGTACAGGGAATGGGATAGGGTTTGTCCAAGCGGTGAGCTGGGAAAGTTTGAATCCTTTTATCTAGGAGGGAAGAACCTGCTCCTCTGGGGTCTAACCAGAGGGCAAATCAAGTGGACCGAGTCACTAGTCAAAATCCTCTACCACTGCACCCTTTGCGGCAACTGCCAGGTCCAGTGCCAGATTCCCGAGATCCACTACTACGCAACCGATTGGCTGGAAGCAGCCAGAGAGTACGCCGTGGAGGAAGGCTACGGACCCATGCCTGAGCAGAAGAGGTTCGGCGAGCACGTTGAAGTGGAGCACAACCCATACATGGAGCTTCACAAAGACAGACTGGCCTGGCTGCCTGTTCCTGCTGAGAAGATGCCGAAAAACGCGAAGGTGGTCTACTTTGTGGGGTGCACTTCTTCCTACAGGCAGAAAAACATCGCGACTACAACGTTTGAGATTCTACAAGATTTGGGCGTCGACTTCACGGTTATGCGGGATGAGTGGTGCTGCGGTTCCCCGCTTCAGAGAACAGGGCAGAGAAACGGGGCGGTTGCGTGTGCGGAGCACAACATCAGCGAGATCGAGAAAACGGGAGCCGAGACGGTTATCACCTCCTGTGCTGGGTGTTACCGAACACTGAAGGAGGACTATGGAGAAAGATACAAGAAGGAGCTAAACTTCGAAGTGGTACACTCCTCCGTCTACCTGCTAAAGCTTTTGAAGAAGGGAGACCTTAAGCTCAAAAAAGGCATCAAAAAGAAGGTGACCTACCACGACCCGTGCCACATAGGGCGTCACATGGGGATATACGAGGAGCCCAGAGAACTGCTTCAGAGTATACCAGAGGTTGAATTTGTGGAGATGCCGAGAAACAGGCAATACGCTTGGTGCTGCGGCGCGGGAGGCGGCGTTAAGGCTTCCTTCAAAGACCTAGCGATGTTCGCATCAAAGGAGAGAATAAGCGAAGCAATAGCCACCGGGGCGGAATGTCTGGTTTCAACATGTCCCTTCTGCTACAGAAACTTCAAAGACGCCATAGAGGAAATGGGTGTAGACTTAAAACTCTACGATCTTGTCGAGCTAGTTAAAGAATCAATGCAGTAACCAGCAAGTATTCTCTTCAAAATGTGTACAAATTCTGACTGCTTGAGTTTTTTGTTTTTCTATTTACACATTTTTAAATATTTCTCATCAAACAATATTTTTGAATTCTTATACCAAAAAACTTTCAAAAAAACTCGGACTTCATGAACTGCAGCCAAAAATAGAAGAGATTTCAGAGATTATTCAAGTGTCTGGTGGGTAATTGATAGTTTCATAATTTGTTTCTCTTAACATCGAACACGTTTCTAAAATTAGGTATAACCGCCAGACTTTTCTCTCTGGTATGATAATCCTCCCGAATGGATACTATCTTTATCAAAAAATTGTGGGTGTAACATCGTGAACCGATAAAGTGGCAACTCTTTCCGATTCTCCAGGCCCCTTCATTCTCCAGGGTGCATATCACAAAGAGAAAAACAGATCTGCATCTCCAATCAAAAAGGTCGTCTACCAATGTAATGTAAAGAAAGGGTGATAGTCAAATGAAAGTTAAATACTGTTCTATATTCAGCTTATAGTAGGTTGGAAAAAATCATGAGCACGGATGCGCCGAATCCTGGTAATAAATCGGATGGACATGTTTCTAGCATTTGGTTTTCCATCAGTTTCTGAAGGAATGGATACTCTTTACCTCTTTTAGAGCGTTATTGACCAGATTTCTCTCACGTTCGCTATATTCATTTTGGATTTGTTTCCAGTACTGTTCTGCTTTCTTCACATAATTATCGCAGGCTTCTTTGCAGATTAGTGCGAAGGTTCGGTGGTGATTGGTTATTTCCTTTTCCTCGCAGAGTCTTAGAGCTTTTTGAGCCTGTTTCTTGGCTTTTTTAAGCATGCCGGCTGAAAGATAGTAAAATCCAGCCATAGTCATCAGGTCTGCGGCTGTCTCATACACTCCTTGCTGTAGGAAAATCTCAGCGTCCTTCTCAAACAGTAATCCGGCGTTCATCAGGTACTTTTCAGCGTCCCCAGACGTCTCTATCTCAACGTTTTTCTCCAGTTCGTAGAGGTCGGAGAGAGCGTTTATTCTCCCCTTAAGGTTTATCGCAGAGAGCATGGCCAGATGCGCGTCCCTCATAACCACTATTACACCTATCTTATCGGTGGCCTTTATCATGAAGGTGTTGTTATTACTTATCATGTCTCCAGGGTGCATATCACAGAGAGAAAACTTTTCATAGAAGCGAAAAACCCTTTCAGAAGCCTCACCCCTAATCCCCCAGACC
>JAUQYY010000260.1 GCA_030587505.1 Candidatus Sigynarchaeota archaeon | reverse complement strand
AACGGATTCCAGCTCGGTTTTTGGCTCGACCTCGACCTCTTCGATGGTTGGTTCTTCCTCTTCGATTTCTTCGAAGGTGGGTAGCTTTGGTTCGGCTTCTTTTTCGGGTACGCCGGATTCGCCGGTTATTGTCTTGATTTTTTCGTTGATTTGGTTTACCCTCTGTCTTAAGTCGTCGGCTCTGTGTCTGTCCACTCGCTCGATTTCTTTGAGGAACATGTTCATTAGCATCAGGAGGCGGGTCATGTTGAGGTGGTATTTGCCCCGCATGTAAATGATCCCTGCACCGTTTTCGAGTTCCTCGACGAACTCCTTATCAAGGTTGCTGATGTCAATCTGTTGACGGTCGCGAATGTCCCTGAAGAATTCCTGTCTGTTGAAACCACCGTCCTTATAGCGGTTCAACACCTCTAGAACTAGTTGAATGAGCTTATCACTATTTAGGGATAACAGTCGGAATCGTTGCCTACTTCGAGTAAAGTGGGGTTCCTCAATGAAAGACACAGAAATCAGCTCCACTAACCACTTTTAATAGAATAAAGGCAATCTGGGAATAATAAAACGTTTCTTTTAGCTGCTCGAGTTCGCAGAATGTTTCATGAGGTAGAAAACAGGAATGAAAATTCTCTCAAGAAAACCGGAAACTCTTCCTTAAGGGGGAAGGAAGTAAAACACAACCGGGTGAATCAGTAGTTTCGGGCATAACGTATGAGAACTCCATAGAAAGGGGTCGGTAAACAGGTCACATCGGGAGGGGGTAACGAGAAAGTAAGGTTTCTTCACTATAGTGGTTTCCGCCTGTTTAATTCTAGCAATTGAAATAAAAGTTTAGAGAATGGTGGGTTCGATGGGTGTTTTTGCGAGGGGTTTGGCGCCGCTTTCTGTTATCAGTACGGGGTACTCTAGACGGTAACCGGCAACACCTGGCTCGCTCAGAATGCACACGGCAACCTCCACCATGTTCGGTTCAAGCGTCTTCTCACTATAGGGTCCGTAACCAAGTATGGGGAGGTACCACTCATCGCCAATGGCGCCAAGTCCATGTCCAAACATTTGAACAATATTGTTTCCGTAACCCCCCCTTTCCACGGTTTTGTATACCTTCCGAGCGATATCGCCTACCTTTACTCCTGGCTGCATAGAGTCGATCAGCGTTGTTGCGGCTTCAACGTAAACCTCCGCGAGTTTTTTCTGCTCTTTCGTGGGGCTGCCAAGGATAATGTTGTGAGTGAGGTCTGACAGGTGAAGCTCATACATACTGTGCAAGTCCACTATGACGTTGTCACCTTGCTGGATTATTCGCTGGGTTGGAGGAGTCGTAGCGCCCATGTGATAGGCGGTTCTTTCTCCAGCTCCAATCTCATTACCTCCCGTCAAAGCCCAAGCCCATTGATTACCAACCCTTCTCATGGCTTCATCAATAACACCCGCGAGTTCAATCTCGGACATGCCGGGGGCGAGGGTTCCCAGAGCCACATCCACACCTACGTCGGTGATCGCGGCCGCCTGTCTCATGAGCTTGATGGCGCCTCTGTCTTTAATCACCATGACCTCGTCCATGAGTTGAACCGCGTTTTTGAACTCAGCGTCTGGAAGCCCGCTCCTAAGCTCTTCATACTCGGTTGCGAAGAGGTACCCCTCGTTTACTCTAATCGTGTAACCTAAATTAACCCCTATGGTCGATTTTTCGAGTTTATTCTCCTTCAGGTAGGCAATCACAAGATCAACCATGGAAAGCCCGGGAAGAGGCGCGTAACCAGTGACGTTTTCTATCCAGCTGTCGTCCTTAACTCTCTCGGAGTCGCTCAACACGGTGTAAAGTTGAACCTCACCGTCAAGGGGCACAACAACCGCGCTTCTCCAGGGCAGAAACGCTCCAGAAATATAGGTCAGCTCTTTATTTCTCGTTAGAACCAAAACATCAAAACCGTTGCTCTCCATCGCAGCCCTAATTTTTTCAACTCTCTTCCAGTAGTTTATGGGAACGTTCATAAAATGCACCTCACAATTCACACTAACCATTATGGGGGCGCTTTAAAAATATAATCTCAGTGAAAACTAGAGAACATATCGAATCTGTGGAAGGGTGGGAGAAGCCGTGTTATTCGAGCTTGAAATAGATTAATATAACGTGGTTTGAATAATAATCTACAGAAATCAGAAGGAAGTTTCTCCGTGGTTAAAATATACATAATTAGGGAAGGGTATTGGAGTAAGTAGACATAGGTCTACGTTGCTCCTTCCTTCGCTTCCTTTCGGAAGCTCCGGCGTTCGGCGGATACCCGGCTCGCCACATCCAGAACGCTCCTCTTGGGCCCGGCTCCGAGAACCCGGTTCAGGGTCTCCTCGGGGCTGATTGCGGGCGTAACCCTGATCCTGGTCACCTTGGGGTGGAGTGTGGCCGCCCGGTTTGTCGGGTTCAGCCACATCGGAGCCGGCTTGAGGGCCATGTTGACCGCCGCAACCAAGTGTCTGTCGCCGCTGTAACCGCAGTGGGGGCACCTGAACGCCTGTCCGCTGGGTCGCTTTGTTCTCTCCTTGCACGCGGGGCACGTTGTGGAGGTGTAGGCTTCGCTCGTGTACGCTGTTAAGCAGCCAGTCCAGCCCTCGGGTTCCGGGGCAGCTTAAACTCGCACAGCTGTTGAAGCCTTCCGAAGGGCCACGAGTTGAGCCGCCTCCTGAGCCTCTTTGAGCGGTGTTGCTTGTTTATGTGGGTTCTTATCTCTGTCAGGCCTTCGAAGACGGCGTAGAGCCCGCCGTACTTCTCAGATATCTTGGCGACTATGCTGCTCGCGAGGTGCAGAATGTGGTTCACTCTCCGCTTCTCGCGTTCCCGGTACTTCTCGAAGAGCCTCCTTCGGGTTTCGGGATTGTTGATCCTCTGGATTCGCGCTCTCTTCTCCGCGTACCTCTCCCTGATCTTTTGGATCAGCGAGATGTCCAGGCTGAAGCCCTCGACAGCCCCGCTCTCCGTCACAACGACGAAGTCCAGGCTTTTCAGGTTGGTGTCGAAGAACATCACGCCGGCGGGGTGAACCGGGGCTACGCTCCTCCCGAAGGGCACGAAGACACACGACTCCGTGACGGTGACCTCACCCACCCTGAGTTCACCCGCTCTCCAAGCCTCGATGAAGGGCTTGGCGTAGGGGTAGACGCGAAGCCTGAGGACGCTGCGCCTCCCGGGCTTCGTGGTTACGCGGAGTTCCAAGCTCCCGTTAACCAGGTGGATGCTTGCCAAATATCGATACAATGGGAAAAAATGTAATAGAAAGGTGCTTCCATCCTCAAATAAAGGCTTTTGCATTCTTCATGAGGATTGGAATTTGAAAAGCGAAGAAGAAACTAGGAGAGAATTTTACAAAGAGATAGAAGAAGAAATAAGAGATTTTAGGGGATGTATTCTTCCAGAGGTCGATCTCTCCGAGAGGATCCTAAAAGGGGATATTAATTTTGATGAAGCAACAATAGAAGGAAACGTTATATTTGATGGAGCAACGATAGAGGGAGATGTTAGATTTAATAGAGCACGAATAAAAAAGCGGTTTGGATATGCAACGATAGGAGGAAATGCTTATTTTGAAGCAGTAAAAAAGATGGAAATGCTGTTTTCGATAGAGCAACAATAAAATGAAACGTAATATTTACAGAGGCAAATAGGGGCAACAGTCTCTTTTGGAAAAGCAACAATTGAGGGAAACCTTTCTTTTGAAAAGGCAGTAATAGAAGCGTATATCGTATTCGATGGAGCAACAATATGGGGAAACGCCAACTTTACTACAGCAATAATAAATGAAGGAGCTTGGTTTTATGGAACTCTCATAAAGAGGGCGGCTCTATTTGAAGGGACAACGGTGAAGGGAGAAACTTATTTTGAAGGAGCAAGAATTAAAGGTGTAATAACCGGGGAAATCTGGGATTCTTATTACAAGAAATTCTTAGAGTTCTCCAATCGTGGAACAATTATCACAGCAGTATTAACTACAATTATAGCTCAGCAACTACATTTGGCTATCTTCCAATAGATATCGGTACTTTACTTATTGCTCCCCTTTTAAGCGTCTTTCTATGCTTTCTCCTTATTCGGTCAAAATGGTTTTTTAGGTGGTTTCATAAAAAATGAGCGTGGAACCTTATTTAATGCTGAAAAACACATTATTTATGAGAGATTGACAAACCAGCGGAACGACTTTCTCCACAAGCTTTCAAAGTTTTACGTGAACAGTTATGACGTCATCTGCGTGGAAAACCTGAACATAAAAAACATGGTTAGAAACCATAATTTAGCCCAAAAGATACTCGACGCCTCTTGGGGCAAATTCATCCGCCTACTACACGAGAAGGCTGAAAGAGCTACTTGTGTAGTGGTGGGTGTAAACCCGAGCGGCGCCTCAGAAGGGCTTAGCTACGAAAACCCCCACAGGGATTGGATTTCAGCACACAGGATAAAGATGCGGGGATGGGGTAGCCCTGAGTCGCCCGCCGAGATGAAGCCTCTACTGGTAGAAATACCAGCAAGCCTCATCATTGAAGCGGGAAGCCCACAGGCTTTAGCCGCGGGTAGCTCACTGAAGTCTATAAGGCTCCGTGTGTGGGGAGGGGCTTTATGGGAAACCAGAGGGTCTTTAAACCATTTTGCCTTTTTGCGATTGCCCGCAGTAGCTTGAATTCTCGTTTTCCGTCTCCGGTTATAACGATCGCTGCCGGTTTGCTCTCACCCGTTCCCTTGCTACGTTCATCGCGTCCCTTTCACCGCGTCTGCGATTAGCCTGGATCGTGCTGGGCGAGACCAAACGATTCCTCATCTTATCACTTGTTCTTGGGGTAAGATTTATTTAGTTGTGGTATAATAATGTTATGAGCGGTTAATAGTTGACTCCGATTGTATGGCACTTATTTGGGGGTATGCGTCTATTCTTTGGTGGTTGTGGGCTACAAATGCCCATTCGGAGTTCTCAAAATTGAGGGAGAAACGAAGCGAGTTTGTCTGTGTTGTCTGTGGAAAGAAGCGGAGGGCGTCCGACATCGTCTATGTTGACGCGGTCAGCGGTGCGGCCGTTTGTTCGGTGTGCGCGAGTAAGATAAGGGACGGGCTCGTTGAGTGGGAGAGAAGGGGTTTGGAGGAAGCCGAGGAGTTCCTCAAAAAACGCCTGGGGGACGCCGACTGAGGTCAGGGTTGGTTGACGGTGGGGGCGCTTCGACGGTTGCCTGCTGTTTTTCTCGCTTTTCCTTCGCGTCCGGTGTGGATGATGGAGGTGGAGCTTCTGCTTTTCTTCTAGTTTGGCTGTTTTGTTTTTAGTTCTAGTGCTTCTAGTTTTTCTTTGGTGGGGATTCCGTTTTTGTCCCATCCTCGTAGTTCGTAGTACATGTCTAGGAGCTTGTCGTAGTCTTCTTTCTCCATTTTTCTGCCCTTGTACGGTCCGCTTGGGAGTGGTTCGTGGAGTGTTCTTGGTGGCGGGTAGTCGTCTTTTCTTGTGATGCCGCGTCTGACGTTTATCATTCGTGTGAGGTTGAATATTCTCTCCGCGCCTAGGAGTAGTTCGTCCTGACCCGTGTTTAGGCCTGTTGCGGCGGTGTAGTATCTTGGGTAGAATTCGAAGGGGAGCTTTGCCTCGCACCACTGGAATCGGCATGTTCCTAGTGCGTCGAATAGGCTGCGCTGGTGTTGGAGGAGTATCTGTGTTTCTACTTTTTCTCGGGTTATTCCGAAGCGGTCTGTTCTTGTTTCCCAACCGACTATTGTGGACCTGCTGTGGTGGGCTCCGAGGTCTGAGGTGCCGTAGGCTAGGGACATTCCTGGTGTGGATCTTGTTTCGTAGCCGGATTGTTCTAGTCCTTTTACGTGCATGGCTATGGCTTGGCTTTCGTTTCCGATGATTTCGGCGGCTTTTTTGACTCCCTGGGCTAGTATTCCTCCTACGCCTTTTCGTTGTGCTATTTTTTCTATTAGGTTGAGTATGGTTTGGGTGTTTCCCCACTCGGCTTTTAGTCCGTCTAGTGTGATTAGTCCGCGCTGGGCGCACTCTATGGCGAACCCGATGACGACGCCTGTTGAAATGGTGTCTATTCCGTAGTAGTCGCAGAGGTAGTTTGCTGCCGCTATGGCTTCTAGGTCTCCGAGGCCGAGGTTGGAGCCGAGGAGGGCGAGGGTTTCGTACTCTGGTCCTTCGACGTAGACTTGCTCCCCGTTTATGCTGGTTTTCGTGACTTTTCCGCAGGCGAGCGGGCAGCAGTAGCAGCCTCTGTCTCCCACCTTGATTTTCTTCTCCATGGTTTCCGCGTTTATGTTTTCTGACTGTTCGAATACGTTTTCCTGGAAGTTTCGGGTTGGTAGGCAGGCTGTTTCCTGGGCCCAGTCTAGGCTCATTGTTGTTCCGTGGCGGGTGAAGACGTTGTAGAGCTCGGGGTTGTTTTTCATCATGTACTGGGTTGCTTCGTCCGTGATTTCGATGACTTTGTTGAGGTCTGCGACGGGTACGTCCCGTGTTCCGTTTATGGCGATGGCTTTGACGTTTTTTGCTCCGAGTATTGCTCCCATTCCGGTTCTTCCGGCTTGGCGTCCGTACCCGGTTGTGATGCACGCGAAGAGTACTAGGTTCTCTCCCGCGGGGCCTATGGTTAGTACTTCTGCGTTGTTGTTTAGTTCGTCTTTTATTATGGTTTCTGTTTCGAAGCTTCCCTTACCCCACAGGTGTTTGGCGTCCTCGAAGTCTACGTTGTCGTCGTGGACGTGTATGTAGATGGGGTCTCTGCTTCTTCCCTTTATGATGACCGAGTCGTACCCGCACTGTTTGATTTCGGCTCCGGCGTAGCCTCCGACGCTGCTGTCTGCCCATATTCCCGTCTGTGGGCTTATTGCGCACAGGGATATTCTGCCGGCTCCTGGGATTGGTAGACCGGTGAGGGGTCCCGTGTTGAGGGTTATTATGCCGTCTGGCCCTAGGGGGTCGGTGTTTTTGTCTGTGTTTTCCCATATTATTTTTGCTCCGAATCCTCTTCCTCCCACGAGCTTCAGCCAGTCGTTTTTCCGCTGCGTCCAGTCGATTGCCTTGAAGCTCTTCTTGGACACGTCTATTAGCAGGTTTTTACCCGTGTATCCTCCGAGTCTCATTTTAGCTCTCCTCCTTTAGCACTAACGCGTTTCTGTTGCAGTACCTTACACAGATCGGGATTTCCACGTTGAGGGATTCGCAGAGGTCGCAGCTTTCGAGAAACTCAACCCTTGGCGTGGGGAGTCTGTTAATCACTCTTATGTGCGCCTTCTTTGGGTTAGCGGCTCCGGTGTTGTAGGCCGCGCAGAAGATTTCGCAGATTTTGCACGCGCTGCACCTGGATTCGTCTATACCTATTCTGGTCTGCATCGCTTATCGCCTCTCTCAAAAATTAGTGAGGTTTCTATGGGGTAGGGAAACTCAGTATCAAACCTAAACTCAAAAGTCTCTTCGGGTTCTGAACCTTCTTTTTTACTTATTCGGAAGATAATACCCCATTGCCAAGATACCTCCAAGGATACAGAAAAGTGTAACACAAGGGTATATATTTCTTTTGTTTATCCGGTTCAACTCCTCATTGCTGGTGAGATGAAAAACAAGAGATTGTTTGTTTTCCGTTTCTACTTGACCTGGAATAGACTTTCAACTCGAGTTTTCAAAGGGTTTTAGTAAACAAACCAACCATCCGACCATACCCATCCGCACGGTCCTTTGAAAATAGCCTCAGCCTTTTCCCCGCGGAAAAACCGTGTTCAGAGACTTGCGGATGGTAGTGCAGGTGAAAATCCTCCGGTTGGCGGTGTCGGATACCCGTTCCAAAGACATATGCACGTTATTCTGAGGATATATTCAAGGAGTGTCAGCTACCCACAGCTAAAGCATGTGGGCTTGTCCCTGAGGAGGAACAATAGGATGTTCGAGAGAACTCCCCGAGACGTTTGGCTGGCTGACTGCAGCCCTGCTCCGAATGTTCAGAGCAGCGGTGTGGTCTGCGAACCCAGCGAATCCGCAGTTGCCACAGTGGAAACGCTCTCCCTTTCTATTGGCTTTAGAGATGAAGCCGCAGTTTGGGCACGTGCGGCTCGTGTTGTGTGGATTAACGATTTTGACGGGAACGCCCGCAAGCTTCGCCTTGTAGGTGATGAACTGTCTGAGCTGGCGGAACGCCCAAGAGTGCTGGGTGCGACGCTGGGGCTTCCTAACCGTTATCCGGGAGCGTATGCCCTTCAGGTCTTCGAGGGCGATTCCCCTCCCGGTGCCTTTAGCCTTCGCAACCAACCTCTTAGAGATAGTGTGGTTCACGTTTCTGGAGAAGCGGGCTTCCCTCCCGCTGCGCTTCTTGAGGAGGCGTTTCGCAGACCTTGTTCTCTTGCTTTGAAGCTTTGCTCTGAGTTTTGCGTGGCGTTTTCTGAGTCCGTTCAGGTGCTTCCCACTCCAGGTCTCTCCGTCGGAGTCTACGGCTATGTTTCGGATTCCGAGGTCTACTCCGAGCCACTCCTCGGCGTTGTACGCTGGTGGTTCTGGAATGTCAACGACGACGGCGAGGTAGAAGACGCCGTTTCTGAGGGTGAGGTCTGCCTGTCCCCTGACTCTGTTGAGCCTCCCCGCTTGGTAGGCGCCGTACTTAACGGGGATGATTTCCCTCCCCTTCAGGGTCAGTATGGACACCCTGTCGGCTCCCTTCCAACTGAGGATGCGTTGGTCGTAGACTATGGCTCCGTGCTTCCTGAAGGTTGGTTTGATTCTCTTGTCCCGTTTGTAGGCTTCAGCCACCTTGCTGATGGCTCTGATGGTCAGCTGCGCGGACAAGCCATACTTGCGCCTAATGTTGTGGTAGACGAGTTTCTGGAGCCGTATTTTGTTGGCTGTTCTGTGTTTAAACGCAACATCGGCTATTTCGTTGCAGGCTTTGTTGAACGTTTCCATCGTTTCGAGGAGGGCTTTGGCTTGTTCGGGGGTGGGCAAAAGCTTCACGAAGAGAGTCAGTTTCATATTTTTATTGAGAGAATAAATCAATATTTAAATTTTTCTCAACCCCTCCCACCTATAAATAGGCGGGCTTCCTGCTTCAATGGTGACTACTCATACCATTGGGAGAGTATACT
>JAUQYY010000256.1 GCA_030587505.1 Candidatus Sigynarchaeota archaeon | reverse complement strand
GCGTCTCTATGCCCCTCGGGTGGACTCCCGCTTCTTAGAAGTTCCAGGCTGGACTCCGCGATGCTGTCTGAGGTTGTGAGCCCGAAGGGAGGCTTCCAAGCATGGGGCACCATAGGGGGCAGGCTCACAGCCGAGGACGTTCCCGTGGTTTACAACACGCCCGAGAACGAGAATATCGGACGGCTAACCGCTCAGGCCGAGAATGTGATGATGGTTCTTAACTCTCTCGGCGTGTGCTACGTGCCCCTAAACACTCTCTCAATGTTTGGTTACCCATTAATGAAGACACTCGCGGAAATGTACTACATCGTCACCGGGATCGAGGTTGGGGTTGACGAGCTGAGGCTGAGGGGCGAACGTGCATTCAACCTTTACAAGATGCTCAACGTTCGTGAGGGCTTCGACAGGAGCGACGACCGCGTCCCAAGCGTTTGGCTTGAACCCAAAGAGGCTGTCTGGGGAACGGTTGTCCTGAAAACTCTCTACACGAAAAAGGTTGTGGATGAGCAACTCATGGAGAGCATCATCGACGAGTACTACCGTGAGAGAGGATGGGACATCGAGAAGGGAATACCAACACCCGAAAAGCTGAGATCTCTACAACTAGACTTCCTATTGTAATTCTGGAGCGTGGTAATCTTTGGTCTGATCGCCTACCCGGCTTTCGACCATTCGCATGGAAAGACCTAAGGAATCAACCTTTCAACTTCTATCCTCTTTTTTGGTGTGTAAGAACTGATTGATGAGTCTGAATGATTGTAATTGAAAAATCAACAGAAACAAAATTTTTTATATTAAGAAGAACTATAACGCCTTAGAAACAAAAATTTTTGAGGAGAAGAGTGAAGTGGCAAATCTCAAGGATGCGGTGGTATCAGGAGTAATTGGGGCAATAATCGGCTTTGCAATCAGTTTTCTTATGAACTTCTTTGTTGTGCCTTTTCCAACGTCGGTTTTTATGAACAGCCTCAACAACGGGATTAGCGGCTTGATCAGCGGGTTTATGGGCGGATTTATGGGTTTACTTATGTATCTCAGAAAAGAAAAGGCCTAGACCTCGAGCCCAACTTACCTGTAGCCTATGATTATTCCTTTATGCCGCACAGTCTTTTGGCACCTCTGACTCTCGATTCTAAGGGTTCTCCCTTTGACGCGTAGTACATGGTTATCTTGCATGCTTGTCCTGAGCCGCCGCCGTGGGCAGCCGAGTGACAGAGGGCTCCTGCCCCGTAGGTCAGGTTTTCGATTAGCCTAACTATCCTAGCCCTCTGTTCAGCTGGGGCTGCTTTTGCGCCTTTGTAGTATCTCGCGAGGTAGTGTGCGATCTCCGGGTTTTTGAATTCTCTCTCACTGGGAAGGGTGGTGATGATGCCTCCGGTGATGTCCTCGGCGAGCCTCACCAATTCGTACACGGCTTTTGAGGCTACGTACTTTGTGTTGTTTGCCAGAATCATGTCGGGTATCATACCGACTCCTTCAACATTTTTGGCTTTGACACACGCAGCTACCCCGCAGGAATACATGGTTTCGGTGTGCATAATCATGTCTGTGATTTTCTCTCTTACGTGGGACACGTTCGCGGTTCCGTTGATTTCCGCGTAGGCCTGAACCGCCCCGATGAGGATGTCGGACCAGCCGGCTTTGCAGCCCCCGGTGGTAGGCCTGTGGCAGGTGCCGGCGAGATTGACCAGCATTCCTGTGAACTCCACCTCTCCGCACATGAATACCCTCTCCCACGGAACGAAGACGTCGTCGAATATAACTACTGTTTCGTGGAAGCCGTATTTGGGGTTGCCGATGTCCCATTCTAAACCTTCTTTTCTGCGTGCGTCTTGCGAGTATCGCACTGATATGTTTTTTATTCCTTTCGCATTGCCAGGAACCGCACAGCAAACGGCGTAGTCCTCTGCTCCCGGGTAGTGTGTTATACACGGCGCCACGAGCTTTTCGTGAGTGGCTACGGATCCTGTTTGGCAGAGCTTTGCGCCTCTGAGGACTATTCCATCCTTGTTTTTTCCACTACTCTCAGGTACATGTCTGGGTCGCTCTGCTCGTGGGCTTTAACAAGTCAGTCACCCTTGGGATCGGTCATGGCGGGGCAGCCGATTAGGTCGTTTTTCTGATAGTACCTGATGTATTCAATTGCGTTTTTGTAGTAGTTTGTACCCTTTGCTTCGTCGATTTTCTTTGCTGTTGCGAGCACGGCGGGGAAGGCGTTTTGAATACAGCGAAAGGAACACATTCCAATTCTACGGTTCGCATATCGTGTGATGTCTAATCTTTCTGATGAGATCATCGACTTTTTGGGGTACGTGGGACCAGCGGCTGATGGTTTCCCCCGTGAGGTGTGACTTGCAGAGAAGAAACTTCTTTAGCTTTTCTTCATGTTGCATATCGTAGGTCGCCGTTATAGCGTTAATCATCGGTCTGACCTGAGAGTGATTGACAACAGATTTCCCAGAAATTTTGCCACCGTCTATATACAGCTCGAAGTTCATATCAATCATATCTTGAATGTACTCTTCACCAGTCTTCAAATACATTTACACACCTTCCTTCTTCAACGGTAATTACCAACTCGAACGATGATTTTAACCCCTTATAGGGTTAAAACTCTGATAACCTTTTTCCAAGACTCCTGATTCTTAAGACAGTTTACGGTTCCCACAATTTTTCCCGCTGGCTCAACCCCCAAGAGGAAACATCTCAAAATATCGGACACCTAGCCGAAAAAAAGAAAAATAACTTTCAAACGCCGTAGTTGAGCCAAAGTTAATAAGGG
>JAUQYY010000252.1 GCA_030587505.1 Candidatus Sigynarchaeota archaeon | reverse complement strand
AACAACCATATCGCGTGTTCCCATTACAGGCGTGTGCTTAGAGGGCAGAATGCTGGCGAATCTTCTCGAACCGCCCTTGTGCGGCGATATAGTGTGGTTGCGTAGCCTGAGGTGACACGGGGCGTAAGTGATGAGGTTTCTGCCATGGCTTGGTGTTTTGTTTGAGAAGTGTAAGAGTAATCTTCTTCTGGTTGTGTTGCTTTTCTTTTTTGCAGTTCTGGTTGTCGCTGTTCTGGTTTTGGGTCTGTCGCTTTTTGTTGATGAAGCGGTTATGATGGTTAATTGGGAAACGATCGGAACCATTGTGGGTCTGCTTGTGGTCACCACCGGTATGAAACTGTCTAACTACTTCTACTTGGTGGGGGAGAGGATTCTTAGGCGTGTTAGGACTCCGAGGAATCTGGTGCTTGTCTTGACTCTTTTCACCGCGGTGCTGTCCGCCTTTGTGACTAATGATGTTGCTCTTTTTGTTGTGGTTCCACTGACCATAAGCATGTGTGAGCTTGCTGGAGAGGATTTGGGTGGCAAGATGGTTAAGCTTGTGGTTTTCGAAACAATCGCGGCGAACGTGGGGTCGAGTCTCACACCCATAGGGAATCCACAGAACATTTTCGTGTGGCATAAGAGTGGAGTATCCTTCCTAGGTTTTCTCACGGTTATGGCTCCGTTTGAGATAGCGCTGCTTTCACTGCTGCTCCTCTACGAGTTTCTGGTTTTCAGTGGACACAACCGGGAAATCGGTTGCAAGGTGTCGAGTGTTGGGGAATTGAAGCTGGATAGGAGGCTTTTTGTCGGTTCGGTTGCGGTCTTCGTGGCTTTTCTCGCCTTTTGTGACCTTGACATGGTTCTGGTCGCCGTTGTCCTGGTGGTTGCTGTGTATGCTGTGTTTTTCCGCGGTACGTTTCGCAGGGTTGACTGGATGCTCATCGCCATATTCGTTCTGATGTTCATTGACACGGGGCTGGGTGTGAAGGTTTTCAACGCTCTGCTTCCGGGCTTAGTGTACTCTCTCAACGACCCGGTTTTTCTCTTTGTTACCTCTATTCTTCTTTCACAGGTGATAAGCAACGTGCCGGCGACGATTTTCTTATCCCAGTTCACCTGTAACTGGAGGACGCTTCTGTATGGGGTTAACGTGGGTGGGAACGGCACCCTCATAGCTTCGCTCGCTAACGTCATCTCATTTAGACTGATTATTGACAAGAGGGGGTTCATTAAAGATTTTCACAAGCACTCACTGATTTATCTTCTCGTATCAGCAGCGGCACTTTCACTGTTCATCCTCAGGTAGACCTCTCAGCACTCCTAACTCCGCTCCGCGGATGCTGTAGCATCCCACGAAAAGCAACAGGTACTATCAGGGTTTCGGAAATAAGAGAAGCCGACATTTCACTTGTTTTGAATGTAACGTTCATTCATAACTATCTTGTGCGCTCTTCTCAGGGTTTTTCTCGAGTTTTCGTAGGTCAATTTTTTCAGCGCCTCTTCGTAGGTTACCCAGTCGTAGTCGACGTGTTCGTGTGAAATCTTAACCCGGCTGGTTTTGGTTTCGGCTAGGTGGAAAACGACTTGCTTGTAAACGGTTTTTCCCCGTCTCCTGTAAAAGTAGCTGATTTTCTGCTCGAAGCCCTCATTGAACACTAGGTCACGGATACCTGTTTCCTCCATTGTTTCTCTTATCATGGTGTCTCTAAGCTTCTCATTTTTTTCCAGGTTTCCTTTCACGAAGTCCCAGTGCCCCCTCTCATGCTGCAGAATGAGATACTTTGGGTTACCGTTCTCCATTCTGTAAATCACGACGCCGGCGGAAAACTCCCTAGGCAAACCTAATCAGCTCATCGGTTTTTACAATTGCCCCAGAAAGGCAACGGGTGCGAAAAATATGGGAGTCATTTATTATAAATTTTAACATAAAAAGCTTCGGGATTAAAGAACAAGAAATTCATCAGAGAATTGTCCCACCACGAGAAAAAAGGCGGATACGAGGTTGAAATAAAACTTTTTAAAAGAGTTAGGATTCATAGACCTGTTAACAAAAATTTCTGCCACCTCACAAACAGGAATGTTTAAGAGCTTGTTGAGTATCAGCAGGTGGGATTAATCGTATGTCTGATGAACCCTACTTAAGGCTTAGAGAATTTTTGGACCAGTTTCCATTAGGAGGTTCCCAAAACCCCTTCGGGGGTTGAGATCAAGATATTAAAAAGGCTTTTCACGGAGGAGGAAGCGAAAACAGCGGTGTTGCTTTCCCCCGTCCCTGAGGAAGTCTCAGAAATAGCCAAGAGGACAGGTTTGGATGAGAAGGAGCTTGAGCAGAGACTCGAGGCTATGTCAAAAAAGGGACTCATCTTCAGGATTCGAAGAGAGGGTAAAACGCTCTACAACGCCGCGCCCTTCATGATAGGACTGTACGAGTACTCCGTCAAAAAATAGACAAGGAGCTCACGAATCTCTTCAAGGAATACTACGACACAGCGTACCTTAACGAGATAGGGCGGAGCAACATCCCCGGATTCAAGGTGCTACCCGTGGAGGAGAAAATACAGACCGGAACGGTGCTCTACCCGTACCTCAAACTCAAGGAGAGCATAAGAAAAGCCAGGAAAATCGCCGTTACGGAGTGCATCTGCCGCAAGGAAGCAAGACTAAACGGGGAGGGATGCGACTATCCCTTGGAAACCTGCCTCAGCTTCGGAGCCGCAGCCGAATACTACATCGAAAACGGCATGGGACGAGAAATAACAGCCGACGAGGCGATAAAAATCATCGAAGAGGCGGACAGGGCGGGACTCGTACACGCGGGGTCAACTCAAAGCACCTGTCAAACATTTGCAACTGCTGCCCATGCTGCTGCGCATCAATGAAAGGAATAACCAAGCTGGGACACGACAAACACAAGTACCTGAACGCCATGTTCGAATCCATCATAGACCAAGAAAACTGCATCGGCTGCGGAGTCTGCGTCGACAGGTGCCCCGTCAGGGCGATAACCCTGGAAGAAACAGCCACCGTGGACAGGAACAAGTGCCTCGGATGCGGACTGTGCGCAACAACCTGCCCCCAGGAGGCAATCACTCTCAAGCTCAGGGAAGACTTCGAGGAGCCCTTCAACAGGGTTATCGAGATGGGAATGGCGATCCTCAAGGCCAAGAAAAAAAATAAGTAGGAAAAAAGCCACCAATCTGTTTATTCCTCCTCTTTCCCTCCTTTATACGGGCCGCTCCAAACGGGGAAAAAGGTATAAGCTAGTTCTGATTCTTGTTTTTAAAGTTTGTACCAGTTAACAGTAGAGGTGGTTTTCCGAATGGAGAAGTATCCCTGGTTCACTGAGAGGCAGAAGCAGCTCACGGATGAGGTTGAAGAGTTTGTGGAGGAGATAACCCCCCGAGCCTACGAAGCAACTATAAAGAAGGAGCATCCCCGTGACCTTATAAAAATGGTTGCCGATAAGGGATGGTTCGGGGCACTCGTACCAGAAGAGTACGGCGGAATGGGAAAGGAAGTAGGGATTACCGGCTGCGAGATTATCTGTGAAGGACTCACACAAGCGGGCTCCATAGGCGGGGTCTATAGCGCACCATGTTCGGCGGCCTGGAGCAGATATGCATGTTCGGAACGGACGAGCAGAAGGAAAGGTGGCTTCCCAGATTCGCTAGGGGGGAACTGCTGGGTGCGATAACGCTCACCGAGCCCTTCGTGGGAACCGACGCGGCAGGCATCAGAACAACCGCGGTTAGGGACGGAGACGAGTGGGTGATAAACGGGAAGAAAAGGTTCATCTCAAACACCGGGGTGGCGGACATCTACATGCTCTACGCGAAGACCAGCGACGATCCCGGGGACAGAGCGGCTTACAAACACCTAACCGCGTTCATTGTTGAGAAGGGAACACCCGGCTTCACCGTTGAGAGGGTGAACGAGCTTGCTGTTTTTGAGGGCATACGGAACGGAATCCTTGATTTTGACAACGTAAGGGTTCCGGCTGAGAACGTGCTGGCTGGCGAGGGAAACGGCTGGGGAGTTATGACCGCTGGTCTAAACTTTGAGAGGCTGACCGTGGCGACGCAGATAATCGCCGGGATAAGGGAGGCGCTGAGATACGCTCTGTTCTTCACAACGAGGAGGGTGCAGTTCGGACGGAGAACCATAGACTTCGAAAGCAACCAGTACAAGCTCGCGGACATCATAATAGCCCTGAAAACCGCCAGGCTACTAACCTACTACGCCGCCTGGATGATGGACCAGGGCCTAAACCCGGTGGTGGAAGCAAACGCAGCCAAAATATACGCCACTGAGGCGGCGACGCAGGCGGCGCTAAACGCTCTCCAAATAATAGGCGGAGACAGCTTCACGAAGTACTACCCAGTTGAGAGAATCCTCATGGACGCGAAAATACTTGAGGTTGGCGCTGGAACGAACGAGGTCCTGAGGAGGCTGCTAACAGCTCAGGCGAGGAGAATCATGGCCGACGAGCTGAAGGCTCCCAGAAGACGCATCCACAAGGAGCTGAGGTGGCCCATACCGTACTACAAGCCCGAGAAGGCTCCCAAGAAGGCCCCCACCAGCCTCGAGGAGATAGAGAAAGCCATCCTAGAGGCCCTCGCGGACGACTACTTCGTGAATCCCGGGCTCCACATGAGAAGAGAGGAGCTAATGGAGGACACCGGACTGGACGAAGAACAGCTCGACGAGGCGCTTGTTTCACTCGAGGAGAAGAAGCTTGTTGACCTGTACCGAACCCGGCAGGGCGTCATCATACTCGCGAAAGCAACCTATGAGGGGCTAAGGAAAGCAAGGCCAAAAGAGTACTACCGTTGGTACCCCGAGTGGAGCAAGGAAGACGAAAGATTCTAGAAAAAACCCTTCCCTCTCATTTTTCATTTTTTGCCATTTCCAACGTTACAAGTGTTTCTTCATTTCGCGGATTATGCGGTTCACGTGCCAGAGTGCCTCCTCCAGCGTGTCTGACACCTTGTTCCTCTCCTGCATGAGTTTCGTGGTCATTAGCTTGTACTCCTCGGATTCGGGGTCCATTTCCGCGTACTCAACCAAGGGAAGCAGCACGGGTATGGGTTTGTTCACGTAGGTGGCTCCGTAGGGGTCTCTCCCGTACCTGCCCACGTAGGTGTAGTTTATTGGTATGAGCAGCCTGCTGAGCTTCATAATGGTCTCGTTAATTTCTTTGAATAGCTCTCTTGTCTCTTTCGTGGGTTCGCTTTTGTACTTCTTCCAGACCTTCTGTATGGTTTCGTCCATCTCCTTGGCTTTTTTCTCCAGCTCCTCAGCCGTTTGTATCAGTGGTTTTAGGTCCATTCTGCCCTTTGCTGACTCGTTCAGTTCCTTGAGCCTGTCTTTGAGGATGCCAGCCAGGGAGAAGAACTCGAAGGGAATGATAGGGCTGTTTATCAGCCTCAGGAGGAAGATTGAATCGGCCTTCATAACCTTTTCCAGCATTTTGGGGTCCACCTTGTCTAGCGTGTCCTCATCACTCTGGTACCACCAGCCTAGCACAGCCATGTGCTCCTCAAGGATTGTCTCCGTTGGGAACATTGTTCGGGCGTCGACGATGGGTACTCCGAGTCCGAAGAATGAGCCGTTGTCCGCCACCTTGCTGGGACGCAGACCCACTTCGAAGCCGATGCTTCTTGCGAACTCTCTGGTGTTCATTATCTCCTTGACCTCGTCCTTTCCCAGCGTGTCTTCCACAACCTTCATTAGGAATCTTTCGGTCTCCTCGTGGTACAGTGGGAAGTAGAGCTGGCTTCCGATCATTCCCGTGGAGTCGCAGTTGAGGTAGGCTATGCAGTTCTTGTTCAGGTCGGACCAGAAGTTGTCCGTGTACCAGGTGGAGCCCTCCATGATTCCTGTTTCGTGCGCCGCCCAAAACCCAAAGCGTACGGAGCGCTTCAGCTTGTCTCTGTGTTTCTGGAAGACTCTGGCCATCTCCATGATGCAAACAATCCCCGTCCCGTTGTCCGTCACTCCTCCGCCCCAGGCGTCAATGTGTCCCCCCATCATCACGAATTTTTCGGGCTCCTCCTTCCCCCTAATGGTTGCCACGGGCATCGGGATTTTTATCCACTCTCTCGTTGCCTCCACCCTCATCCAGACCCGGACCTTGCCCTTCTCCAGGAGCTCCTTCAACCACTCCCCGCTCTTGCGGGTGATACCGATTCCGGGTATGGTAGGCATCAGGTCTATGGTTTCGGGTGTGGGGTTACCCCAAACGGGCTTCACTGTTCCTTTCGGAAGGACCTCGTGCTTAACGTCGCCCCAGTTCATCTGAATCTGAGCCTTAGCCCCATGCCTCTGAGCGATACGGATCTTCTCGGGCCGGGGAGGATCATAGGAGATCTCTGCCAGTGTTATCTTGCCCTCAGCATCAACATTCTCATAATCCTTCTCCCCACCTGCTCCAACATAAACTAGCTCGCCGCTTATTCCCTCGGGCAGGGTGGAAGCGCTGTGCGCAAACGCGACAGCCTCAATGGATTGAACAGGACCGGGGGACAAAACCTTCAACTCAGCGTAAAGGGGAAAACTCAACAACGCGTCAAACTCGTATATGTCAACGTGAACACCGTAGCCCTCAAGAGTGCTCTTAATCCACTCAGCCGTCTTGAGGTCCTCCGGGCTCCCGGCTAATCGTTCGGGAACCTCCTCCGCGAGCCACTTTAGATTCTTCATCATCTCCTCAGCAGAAATCTCTCTCAGTATAGCTTCCTCAAGCTCCGGATCAGATTCGAACAAACAGTCAAGCCTCCTTCTACCTGCCCTTTCCACAAGTCTGGAGTTAAAATAAACCATCAGGGTATTAAATCTTATTCCTCCAAGGAGTGGTAGTCAACAGAAAGTGTGGCTCGATTCCTAACAAAAAATAGTTTAAGGGAAGGAACAAAGAGGGAATGTGAGGTAGGGATTGTTCACTTTTCTACTATCTTTTTCAGCTCTTCCATTTTTGGTTTGATTAGGGGTGGCTTCCCAATCAGCTTCGATGCGCTGTCGGGGTCTTTTAGCCCGGCACCTGTTATGACACATACGACGGTTTCGCTTCTGTCTATGACTCCCTCATCAAGCAGCTTCCTTAAACCGGCTACCGTGGCGGCTGAGGACGGTTCACAGAACATACCCTCACTGGACGCCAACTCCTTCTCTGCACTCAGAATTTCTTCATCCGAAACAAGAACCCCCTCTCCTTTCGACTCCTTCATAGCGTCGATGGGGTACGGTCCGGGAACTAGGCCCACCCTTATGCCCTCCGCCACCGTCTTAGGCTCAATGCTTGGAACATCGTCGAAGCGCTTACCCTCCTTGAACGCCTTCACAGCCAGGGGTGCACCCTCCGCCTGGACGCCGACCATTTTTGGAAGGTCCTCGATTAGCCCTATCTCATGGAACTCCTTGAAACCCTTCCATATGCCGCCCAGATTGTCGCCTCCACCGATCGGAACGATGACCCAGTCTGGAACCCTCCAGCCCAACTGCTCACACACCTCGTACGCTATGGTTTTAGACCCCTCACCCTGGTAGGGGCTGAGGGACTTCCCTGTTGTCAGTTGATACCAGCCCCACTCCCATCCGGCCTGCACAGCCAAAACACCAGCGTCGACAACCGTTCCCTCAACCAGCACCACGGTGGCGCCGTACATGAGTATTTGGGTGAGCTTGCCGATTGAAACCGCTCCGGGGACGAGAATGAAGCATCTCAGCCCAGCCCTCGCGCTGTACGCTGACGCAGCCGTCGCCGCGTTACCGGAGGAGGACAAAACCACAGTGTCCACGCCGTACTCTACGGCCTTTGAGATGTTTACCGAGAACACCCTGTCCTTAAAGCTCCAGGTAGGGTTCACCGTTTCGTTCTTCAAGTAGATATTACCCATGCCCAGGTTATCGGCGAATCTTTTACACCTCTGGAGAGGGGTTCCACCTTCACCCATCGTAACCACGTTGGATTAGTCCAGGATGGGTAGGAGCTCAGTGTACTTCCACACGCCCGGCTTTCTTTTCTCAAGGACCTTGCGGCTGTACTTCTCCTTCGCCTCTTCCAAATCGTAGAAAATGTCGGTTGTTCCCCTAAACAAGCCCTTGCTCGCACAGTCTCCGCAGTTGTATATGATTTCGCTGAGGGGATACTCTTTACCGCACTCCAAACACTTAATAGTCCTTGCGAGACTCATACGACAACATCTCCTAGCAACAACAATTAAGTTATAAGAATCTTCGGAAAGAGTATATATTTTTATGTGTCACCAGCCATGCGGTTTACACTCAAAACCTTCCTTATTAGAGAAGCTAATGATTAGGAAAACGCGTAACATTCTTACCTAACAAAACCGAAACACTCATTCTATAGCTTCGAAGCCAGCAACGCTTTCCGGAATGATGGAAAATATTTCCTCGGAACCCGTCGGTGAATAGGAGATAACCAAGAGAGGGTGTTGAGGATGCGGAGAAGAATCAACGGGCTCGTCCTTGGTGTTGACTGAATGAGTGAACAGCAAATCGGATGATTACTTAAAAAATGAGAAAAAATTGATTAAAAAATTTAAATTTTGAGGTAGAAAAAGATATTCAACCTTCTAATATAGAAACTTTTAATTATAAGTAGCGTATAATTCTCTAGAAAGACAAGCCGAGAGACACTCGCATAGGAAGACTTTCTCACTTCAAAACCAATCAGCTCCGAGCAACACAAGACTCTCCGAGGTTTTGAAAATGAAAGGCGGAGTGCTTGACAGTATAAAAAAACTTTTAGACAAAATGGAGTCCGGTGAGCTAGAGGACATAAACAGTTGCCTCAGTGATTGCTGGGAGGAGCTGACACAGAAAGAGAGGAAAGCGGACATTCTCCCTGAAGTCTTATCAACAAACAAGCAGATTCTAGAGGAGTTGTCCACGCTCATACGCAGACACGAAGAAAAGCCCATCCTTGAGGAGGAGCTGCACCAGATAAGGTTAAAGGTTCTGGGTGAAGAGCAGAGAGCGAGCACCAACCAAGAGTACCCAAGTCTAAGCGAGGACGTCTCAGAGTTAAATGATCTCCTAAAGGAGATAGAAAGAAAAATGAAAGAAGAGAATTCAAATAAAGAGTAATTAGTTTCCCTTTGTAAAGCCCCAAAAACCGCTTATACACATTTCTCTTTTTTCTTGATGAATGGCAGATAGAGCCGTCCCCCGTCCCGCAGATAGCCAAGAGGCTAACCAGAACACTCACTCGGCTGACACTCGGAAAATGTTGAGAGCCTTTAGAGAGAGGTTTATACCCAACAAGGTGGTGCTATTTGTCCCCAGCGACAAGCCGCCGGAGATAACTCAGCTAGCCGAATTCACCAAACATCAACACCCCATCAACGGCAAAGCCACCGCCTACGTGTGCCAGAATTACAGTTGCAAATTTCCCACAACAGACCCCGAAAAAATGCTTGAACTTCTCAACACAAAAAACGATTAGAAATAGGAGCAGTAAAAGGTAATCCTGTAATCAGGTTGGGACCGGGGTTAATTTTTCTGGGTAGACTTGCTGCCTTTCGAAATTCGTCCAGCGATTAGAATGAACTGTTATTCTTTACGAAGAATAGGGGTGAGGGAAGGGAAGGAGGCAGAGAGAAGTTAGGTAAGTGTGGTGGTTTTATCTTTTTCCGTATCTCGGGGTTCTCTTCTCGAAGAAGGCTGTGAACGCTTCGAATATGTCCTTTGTGTTCATACACACCACTTGGTTGCGATTCTCAAGGAGTAACGCGGCTTCAAGACTTGGGGCGTCTATGTTTTGATTTATCGCTTCCTTGGTTAAGCGCAGTCCTAGAGGGCTCTTTTTGAGCATCTCTCCCGCCAATTCCAAGGCTGTTTCAAGCAGCTTGTCGTCCGGAACCACTCTGGAAACAAATCCTATTCTCTCCGCCTCCTCGGCGTCCACGAATCTTCCGGTGTACAGGATTTCCGCGGCGCGGGACAACCCGATTAGTCTGGGTAGAAAGTAGCTGCTTCCGACATCTGTCCCTGACATGCCGATGTTTATGAAGGCGTTGTTAAATCTTGCGCTTTCGCCAGCGATTCTAATGTCAGCGGCCATGGCCAGCGCGAAGCCTCCACCGGTTGCGGGTCCCTTCACCGCCGCTATTACCGGCTGGTTGATTCTACGGAGACGGACTATAACCTCGGCGATTCTCTTCTGACCGTACATTTTTCTCTTCGCTACATCGTCCACGTTCAGATACTTGAGGTCTGAGTATTTTTCCGGTAGCGCATCCTCGTATCCGAGAAGAGAACTCTCCTTTAGATCAGTTCCTGAACAGAATGCGCGGCCTTCTCCCGTAATTATCAACACTCGGCAGTCAAGATTCCACTCCAATTCACCTAAGAGGTCGTGGAGTTCCTCTATCATCTCGAAATTCAGTGCGTTGAGCCTCTCCGGCCGATTCAGAGTTAAGATGCCGATTCCTTCCTCCAACTCCTGATATTTTATCGTATTGTAATTCTTCACACAACAACCCCCATCAGGAATTTGTTTACTCTAAATCAGTTTGTCCTTTATAACTTCTTAGTTTGTCCCTTATAACATCTTATAAAAAGGAACTCTCTTGAAAAACGAGCCAAAACTAAAATACACAAACAGAAAAATTTCCCCTCGTTAATACTATGAAAGGGTGCTCTCCAAAATTAGGTACCTTTTAGTGTGCACTCTGCCGACCAAGATAAGGAGAGATTACTTTGTTCCGAGGACCTCTCAGTGATAGCCTACGTGGAAGAGTCCCTGCGGCTGCAACCTCCACCATCATTTAGTAGAGGTATGTGAAAAAACAAACCCTTCCTAGGGACATACAACCAAAAAAAGTTAGATAAGAGGAGAATGTTTCAGACCTCGAACTTTTTCCTAACGATTCTCTCCAGGTCTTCAGCCTGTAGCTGCTGTCTTTTCTCCAATGCTTCCTTAACCCTCTCCATGGCCATTTCCTTTGCTAGTTCCGTCGGAGAAACCTTCTTGTCTAGGGCCTCGGACAGCACCTTTTTAATCGAGGATGATATTTTCTCCTCCACGAGTTTGAACGCTTGTTCCTCCGAGGCGCTCATTCTGTCCAGCGTAGCTGCGATCACACCCCCAGAGTTCGCAATAAAGTCGGGAAGAACAACCACCCCTCTCTTCAACAGGATCTCGTCCGCCTCCTCCGTTACTGGAATGTTTGCACCGGGGCTTATCAGCCTCGCCTGGATTTTGTCCACGTTGTCCTTGTTAATCACGTAGGGTCGAGCGCCCGGCACGAGAATGTCCACAGGAAGGGTGAAGAGCTCCTCTTTTTTGATCTGCTCGGCGTCCTCGTACTCCAGGACAACCTTGTCTCCGAACTTCTTTCTCATCTCCAGCATTTTCTCAACATCCAGGCCGTCAGGATTGTAAACCGCCCCCTCAATGGAGGATATCGCGACAACCTTGGCTCCCGAACGAGCCATGTAGCGTGCCACTCCACCACCAACCTTGCCAAAACCCTCAATGGCAACCGTCGCCCCTTCCATGCCGAAGTCGACGAACTCGCACGCCGTCTTTGCAGCAACCACCACACCGTACCCAGTTAAGTGGTCCTCGAGTGGCATGCCCTCCTTCTCCCTGAGGGTCATCCCGCTCGGAGCCATCTCCTTCATCCCAGCATACTCGTATATCCGGGCAACATCCTCGTCCGAGGTTCCCATATCGGCACCCGGAATGTACATGAGCTGTTTCAGAAACGGGGCGAACTGGCGACCGTAAGCCGCGATTATCTTGTCTCTCTCCGGGGATGCGGGGTCAGCGAATATCCCGGATTTGGCACCGCCAACAGGCATATCAAGAATAGCAAACTTGTAGGTCATCGCCCTCGCCAGGTGGACGATCTCTTCGGTGGTTATGTCTGGAAGCATTCGGATGCCGCCGGCGGCGGGGCCGAAAGCGGCTGTGTCAATAACTATCACAGCTCTCATACCAGATGCGGGGTCATACATCTGTATAATATACTCTGGGCCCATGTTGTCTTTCAATCTATCAATGATATCTACAGACAACCTCACACCTCCTTTAAAAAATGAACACGGAACGTCGTAGGCTTGATATAAACCTAACAGTAGGTGTCTTAATTGAGATTGGAAAATAAAATTGTTTCGGGTAACTTAAAGAAGCTCACTCGTGTTCTGCGACCATCAACCGATGTCGGCGAACGAGACGGTAAACCAATCGTGTGTGTAGAAGTAGCGAAACGACAACGGCAAAGCACCCTCTACGATTTTTGAGTGTTTCTGCTCCTCTGAGGGAATTAGGGTAGGTTCCGGGGGGTGGTTTGTTAGGTATGGGGGTTGCTA
>JAUQYY010000241.1 GCA_030587505.1 Candidatus Sigynarchaeota archaeon | reverse complement strand
TCCTACACCGCCAGCGGGGGTTCGCATCGTTTTCCGCCACTCTTCGCGATGCTGAAACAGTTTTCAACAATACGTACGTACTCGTAGTACTGGGTTTCCCCCAAGTAGCTGCTTGAGAGTTTTTCCTGAAATTTGCGCCAGTGTGTTTTGGCTTTTTCCAATCTTCCCGAAATGAGCGACTCACATGACTTTGCGAGCTCCCGGACCCAGATTCTCAGCCTCTTTGTTTTTGATAATTCCACCACCTTTTTAGCCAAACTCTCGGAAAGCTCTTTCTCGCCCAGAAGAAAGCTGCAGAAGGAAGCCCAGCTGTACTCTGAAACTGCAGAGCCGATTAGTGAGGGGGACTTTGGGTTCCTGGCTAAGAGTTCCTCGGCTGCGCTCACATGCATCTTAACAGACTCGGAGAGGTACTGTACAAACTTGTTACTATCACCGGTGCCGCGATGGTAGGAAGCAAAGCCACTGTAAACCAATGCTTTATACTCTTTACTGTTCAACCAATCAGCTATCTGCAATGTCCTGTTGTAGCGCTCGAAAGAGTTTACCAAGTCACTCGACTCTCTAAAAAAGCAGCCCGCCCGGATGAACCTCAAAAAGGCTCCCTTGTAGTCGTGATTCTTAACGTGTTCTCTAGCGGTATTTAAATACTCTAGCGCAGTCTTCTCAGAAATCACTGGGTACACCTTTTCTAGATATACCGCTGTGTTTCAACCCATTTGTCGCAGATTCTGCGAAGTTCTTCGGGTCCTTGTATTCTTCTCGGTATACTGAGCGACATTCGCGCGTTTATCTCGGCGAGACATAGCGAGATTTTCGAAACATCCGCCGTGATTGTTGAATAGTCCTCAAATATTACAAAAGCATTCACAAATGTGCGAAAAATGGGTTTCAAATTAAAATTTACCGTAGTAACCCATTATCACCTTTTGGGAGTAACTAGGTTAATGCTTGCCCATTAGGGAGAATCTGGTTTGTGAGAATTCACGGTTCCCTTCTAGAACGTTTCGATTTGTGTGACTTTTAGAACGTTTTGCGATGAAAATTGTTTTGGGTATTACGTTAGATTGAAATTAAAATCCACAATACTTTTGCCCATTCATCCTTGGATTCTTTGGAGGTTATGGATTGCTAAAGGAGAAGATAGCTACTTTCAATGCTAGTCCCGAGGAAGTGAATCTCTGCGTGTTACTCTACTCGGGAGGCCTAGACACCTCCTGTATGCTCAAATGGCTGCAGGAAAACTATGACACGGAGGTTATTACGCTAACCCTCAACGTGGGACAGTCAAAAGATTTCAGCGAGATAGAGAAGAAGGCTAAGAAGCTTGGCGTCAAAAAGCACTACACAATCGACGCTAGGGAAGAATTCGTCAAGGAATACGTCTTCAAAGCCATTAAGGCAAACGCACTCTACCAAGACGCCTACCCCGTAAGCTCCTCCCTTTCGAGACCCCTCATCGCCAAGTGGGGAGTAGAGATCGCGCAGAGGGAAGACGCAGACGCAATCGCCCACGGATGCACAGGAAAGGGAAACGATCAGGTGCGTTTTGCTATTACCATTAACGCCCTTGCACCGGATATGAAGATAATCGCCCCAGTCGTTGAGTGGGGTATGAATCGTGAGGATGAGATTGCTTATGCTCAGGAGCACGGTATTCCCATCCCGGTTACTGTGAATTCGCCCTACAGCATTGATGAGAACCTGTGGGGTAGAAGTATCGAGTGCGGAGTTCTGGAGCACCCGGAGGTGGAGCCACCCAGCGACGCGTACCTCTGGACAACTCCGCCCGAGGAGGCCCCAGACAGTCCCAGCTATGTCGAGATAGGCTTCGAAGAGGGGGTACCGGTTTCTGTCGACGGGGGCCGAATGGACTGTGTTGACCTGATTATGAAGATTCACGAGCTGGGATGCATCCACGGGGTTGGAAGAATCGACCACACGGAGGACAGAATCGTCGGTCTAAAGTCAAGAGAGGTTTATGAGTGCCCCGCCGCAACCATCCTTCTGAAAGCGCACAAGGACCTAGAGAAGTTCGTGTGCACGAGGCATGAAAACACTTTCAAAAAGTTGGTTGACCAGCAGTGGACAAACCTGGTTTACGCGGGTCTCTGGGTTGAACCCCTCCGTGAGGACCTGGAGGCGTTCATTGACAAGATAAACAAGAAGGTTACGGGAGTCGTCAGAGTCAAGCTTTACAAGGGAAACGCCACTGTGGTGGGGCGCAGCTCCGAATACGCCCTCTACGATGAGAACCTTGCAACATACGATAGGAGATCCACCTTCAACCAGTTGGCCTCCTTCGGCTTCATCGAACTGTGGGGGCTACAGTCCAGGATGGCCCAAGTGCTCAAACCAGAAGCCCAAAAGTCTTACAGCAGCGTTAAAGCAGTGAAATCCAAATGAAGGTACAAGTTGAGAGAAGGGAAGGAAAAATCTAATGAGCGACAAGCTTTGGGGAGGCGGGTTCAACGGAAAAACCAGGATAGAAGTGGAGGAGTTCACTGCAGGGGAGGACGTGAAGCTAGACGAGAGACTAGCCCTCTACGACGTGATCGGAACAATCGCACACGACTACATGTTATACAAGATTGGCGCTATCAGCGAGGAAACCCTTAGGAGAATTCTAGCGTCCCTGTGGAATATAAAAAAGCGAATCGAAGACGGCGAGTTCCAACTCAGACCGGAGCTAGAGGACGTGCACATGAACGTTGAGAAAACCGTTATCGACGAGATCGGCGAGGAATATGGGGGGATGATGCACCTGGCGCGTTCGAGGAACGATCAGGTGTTAGTGGATACGCGAATGTATCTCAGAGACCAAGTCAACGAGGTTGAGGAACTGGTTCTTAATCTGATTTTAACATTTATCGAGATGGGTGAGAAGAATCTGGAGACTCTGATGCTTGGATACACCCATACACGCCAGGCGCAGCCAACCACCGCTGCACACTGGTGCTTATCCTATGTTGACCAGCTTCTCAGAATTGTGGACAGACTGGATGAGGTATACGCGAGGGTTAACCAGTGTCCACTAGGCTCAGGGGCGATCAGTGGCGTTAGCTGGCCCATAGACAGAAGATTAACGGCGAGCCTGCTTGGCTTTGACGCCGTTCAAGAAAACACCATGGACGCTATATCCTCTAGGGGGGAGATCGAATCCGAGATAATTTTTGTCCTATGCCTCCTAATGACGCTTCTCAGTAGACTGGCCGAAGAAATAATTTGGTGGTCCACGAAAGAGTTCGGCGTAATAGAGCTGGACGAGGCGTACACAACGGGTAGTAGCCTGATGCCCCAGAAAAAGAATCCTGACGTGGCTGAGCTCATCAGGGGCCGGGCGGGCAGAGTTTACGGCTACTTAATACAGGTTCTCACCGTTCTCAAGGGGCTCCCCTCAGGATACAACAGGGACCAGCAGGAGATTAAACAGCCCGTTTTTTACGGTTTGGATACGGTTAGATCCGTCCTCCGAATTATTCCCGGAATGCTGAGCACGATCAGGTTTAACAGCGACAGGATGCTGAGCATGATCTTAGACAGCTATTCGACGGCCACTGAGCTTGTGGATTTGCTAATCAGAGAAGCGCGGATACCATTCCGCTCGGCTCACAGAATTGTAGGAATGTATGTCAAACAAACCTTTAAACAGGGTGAAAGGGTGGACCCGGACCTACTGGTTTCCTTAGTTAAGAGGGAAACTGGAAAAGAAATCACGTTAAGCGCGGAGACAATTGAAAAGGCTTTAGACCCCAGAGCAACCATAGAGAGAAGAAGCCACATAGGAGGCCCCGCCCCCGCCGAGGTAAGAAGAATGCTGACAGCCAGGAGAGAAACCCTGAATTCAAAGAACGAGCAACTTGCGGGAAGGGTTGAAAAAATCGAATCCGCCTACAAGCAGCTCGAGGTTCTTGTTCAAAAGTTTATCAAGTGAAGTGTTCTGTTCGGAACTACTCATCTGAGTACAAGTTATTTTTAACACACTATGTTTTTATACTATTCCTCTTTTTTCTGCAACATCCACTTTACAATTATTTAACGAACGGCGGAGGTTACAGCAATGAAAGGCAAATGTCCAGAATGCTTCTTTGAATTCGATATAGAGGATGATGTTATGATCGGAGAGATAGTTGAGTGCCCCGACTGCGCAATTCAACTGGAAGTGATTGAGAAAAACAATGGAAGCGTCGTCTTCGAAGTAGCGCAACTAGAGGAAGAAGACTGGGGAGAGTGAACAAGCAAGTGCTGTGACGGAGAGATAGTTGAGTGCCCCGACTGCGCAATCTAACAGTCTTAGGAAACAGCGGCGGCTCAAAGATGGAAGCTGGTGGCTAGAGGGCGAAGGCGTAGGTGAGTGAATCGATGAATATTGGGCTTATTTACAATCAGATATCATGGGAAGAAAAGGCAATCATCGAAGAGGCGAAAAAGCAGGGAATAGAAATACACCCCTATGACAGTAGAAAGATGCTTCTGAAAATACAGGACGGAGAGGAATTTTCAGAGATCGACCTCTTTCTTCAGAGATGTTTGAGTTACACCAAGGGACTCTACTCCACAACAATTCTTGAGTCCCAGGGTTTCAGAGTCATAAACTCCGCAGAGTGCCAAGAAATCTGTGGGAACAAGCTAAAAACCTCGGTCGCACTGAACAGGTTTGGAATATCTACTCCCACAACTTACGTTACTTTTTCTTTTGAATCAGCACTCAAAGCCCTCGAAGAGCTGGGGTACCCTGCTATTCTCAAACCGCTAATCGGAAGCTGGGGAAGACTAGTTGCTATTCTAAAGGATGAGCAATCGGCGAAGGCTATACTAGAATCGAGAGAGGTTCTGGGCTCGTTCCTCCACAAGGTTTACTACCTACAGGAGTTCATCAACAGTGGAAGGGACATAAGAGTTTTTGTAGTGGGGGAATCGGCTGTCGCTGCGATGTACCGCTACCTGATTCCGGGCGACTGGAGAAGCAACGCAACCATCGGAGCCAAAGCGGACCCGTGTGAAATTACACCCGAAATGGAGGATTTAGCCCTAAAGGCAGCCGCCGCAACTAAAGGCGAAATCGTGGGTGTCGACTTTTTCGAGAAGGAGGATCAGCTTCTCGTAAACGAGGTTAACCATGCACCGGGATTCAGACACATTGTACTAGCCACCGGTGTCAACATCGCCGAGAAGATTGTAGAGTATCTAAAAACATGCGGATAGAAAGCTGATCCCGCTGGAATGAATGATGTGATCCTGCAGACCGAAAGAGGGTGAGCCTGTTTCAATAATCATTGGAAACCACGAGATTAGAAGGGGGTTAAGTTGATTATTACTATGAAGATTGGCGGAGCCATGGTGGATAAGGGTATAGAGAATCTGATAGAAGACATAGCTAACCTGAGCAAGGAGCACAGAATTGTTATTGTTCATGGAGGAGGACCGCAGATCAACGAGATTGCTAAAAGGCTGGGTAAGAAGCCGGTGTATGTGACGTCTCCCAGTGGATTTAAGAGCAGATTCACGGACAAGGAAACCAGGGACATCTCCATTATGGCTATGGCGGGGAGAGTTAACAAGAAAATCGTCGCCACGCTTTGGAAAAACGGAATCCCCACCGTTGGACTAACGGGTTTAGATGGGAAAACACTAATCGCCAAGAGGAAGGATAAGATAGTCGCTGTTGAGAATGGAAGAAAAAGAGTGATAAGAGGGGACTACAGCGGGAAAATTGAGGAGGTGGATGGGAGACTTCTCAACCTAATTCTCGAAAACGGGTATGTTCCAGTGGTGGCACCCATTGGAATCAGCTACGAGAATGAGCCGGTAAATCTAGACGGGGACAGAGCCGCCGTCCATGTGGCAAAGGCGGTAAAAGCGAACATCTTTATCTCACTCACAGACGTTCAGGGAGTAATAATTGACGGGAAAGTCATCCAGAGCCTCGACAGGCAGGAAGCCGAAAAAATTCTAAAAAAAGTGGGGGGAGGGATGAGGAAGAAAATATTCGCCGCCCTCGAGGCACTAAACCTTGGAGTAAAACCCGTGGTTATTTGCTCGGGTCTTGAAAAGAACCCGATATCCTCGGCGCTTACACTAAAAACGGGGACAGTGATAGAATGATGGATCCGATAGAGTACTTTCTGGATATGCTTGAAATTCCCAGCGTTTCTGGAAGTGAGCGCAGGCTCTCGGTTTTCCTGATGGAGAGCATGAAAAGTATGGGTTATGAAGTTGAGCAGGATGAGGCTGGAAACGTGTTAGGTAGGATAGGTGAGGGAAAACCCATACTTCTTTTTTCGTCCCACATCGACACCGTACCCGGAGAGATTCCAGTAAGAGAGGAGAATGGGAAGATCTACGGACGTGGCGCTGTTGACGCGAAAGCCTCTGTCGCCTCAATGATACTCGCTGGCGCCTCTCTCCCAGAGATGGATGTTGAAGGAACACTGATTTTCGCCGGGGTTGTGGAGGAGGAGTCCAGCCTTAGGGGGATACAGACCCTGCTTGAGGGGGGGCTGGAAGCAGACTACGCTATTTTCGGAGAACCGACAAGAACCGATAGAATATGCCTGGCGTCCAAGGGAAGGCTGCTCTTCAAAATAAATCTGAAAACTGAGGGAGGGCATGTCGCCTGTTCTTGGGTTTATAAGAACTCCATTGAGCTCGCATACCAGCTCTGGGAAAGGTTTAGAGAGAAAATCGAAACCCATGAAAAGACGCCCTTCTTTTCAACCATTCCCAACCTCACCCAGATAAATGGGGGCGCCGCACCCAACGTTGTTCCGAGTGACTGCCAGCTGTTTATCGACGTGCGCTTCCCTCCGATGATTAAGTCCACGAAGCTGCTCGGGATGGTTGAAAAAACCTTCAACGAGTTTAGGGAAATGAATGGGGTTCAAATAAGCTATGAGGTTCTCAGCCAAATAGAGGGATTCAGAGCCAAGAAAGATTCCACCCTTGTAAGGAAATTAGCAGAAGCCATCAAAAGCGTAAAAAACACAGAACCGCACTACATCAGAAAAACGGGAACCTGCTTCATGAATCTTATCGGCAGATGGTTCAACATTCCAACCGTGAGCTACGGGCCGGGGGACCCTGCACTCGAACACACCAGCGACGAGCACATCGATAAGAAAGAATTTCTGGAGTCAATAGACATCTTAAAAAAAACAATGGAAAACATCTTCAGCGGGGAAACCCTCTAACACAATCCATCAGCTCACGCGGGTCTTTCACTATCACTAGTGCACTCAAATCCGTAGCGGAAGCTTGCTGTTCAACGGTGTCACTTTGCACTTAGATATTGACTATTTTTGTTACTCTCTTAATGATTAGGCACAGGAATCAGTCACCCATTACGAGAGAGAGAACAGCCTTCTGAACGTGTAACCTGTTTTCCGCCTCATCGTAAATCACCGAGTGTGGGCCGTCTACTACTCCATCGGTGGCTTCGATGTTTCTCCTCATTGGAAGGCAGTGCATGAAAATTGAGTCCTTATTCGTAAGATCCATTATTTCCTCGTTGCAAATCCAGTCGCGAAAGTTCACTCTCAGCTTTTTTTCCTCTTCAAATTTTCCATAGTAGTTTAGGGAGCCCCAAGCCTTCACGTACACTATGTCCGCGTCCGTGTACGCTTCTTTCATGTTGTGCGAGGTTTCTAGGGTGCATCCGGTCTCCTCACAGTTTCTTTTAGCCCACTCCATGATCTGTTCGTCTAGCTCGAATCCCTCTGGGTGCAGTAGGGTCACATCAAGTCCGAAGCGTGTCGCTATCAGGAGCGCGGAGTTGGGAACGCTGACGGGTAGGGGCCGCGGATGGTAAACCCAGCTCAGAACGAACTTCTTTCCGCTCAGCCTTCCCATTTTCTCCCGGATGGTTAGTATGTCTGCAAGAGCCTGGCAGGGGTGGAACATGTCACACTCCATGTTAATCACAGGTACATCCGCCCACTTTGCGAACTCACGTACCACTTCGTTACTCTTTCCGTATTGCCAGTCGGTGATGTTTGGAAATATGCGAATCGAAATTCCGTTAGCATACCTTGCCATGACTGAAGCCGTGTCCTTTATGGACTCGGATCCCTTGCCGATCCAAGCCTTTCCTGCGTCCATGTAGACCGCGTGTCCACCAAGTTGAGTCATACCTATCTCGAATGATAGACGTGTGCGTGTACTAGGATTAAAGAAAAGCATGACAAGTGACTTTCCCCGCAGTTTGGAGGAGAATTTCAGAGGACTCCTCTTCATCTCCACAGCAAGGTCTAACACGGATTCAAGTTCCTCGAGGCTCCATTCCTGAGTTGTTATCAAATCCTTACCATACAGATCAGGGCACATAGGACAACCTCAAAAAGGGCAGACGCTAACTCATAACAGTTGTCCTTGTGATTTAAAAAAATTTGCGAGAACTATTAAAAAAATAGTGAACTGGTCGATTTTAGATGAAGTAGAATCTCATAAAAAGGTGGATTCGGGTAAAAATCGGGTTTGTTTTTTGTTTCAGTTAGAGGAGTATGTGTGGCCAGTTAGCATATGCCTGCGTCTTCGAGTCTCTTAACTATCTGCTCGTATTTTTCCTTGTTGTTTATGATGTCGTTGACCATTTCCTCGTTCATGTGCGTTCCTGGTCGAACCATAACTTCAGCGTCTACGCCCAGCTTGTCTTTCAGTTTTTTCTTGATTAGGACGCCGATAACGCTACCCATCGGACACATCGCTGAGGTCGGTTTGAAAGTCACCTTTACCTTGTTATCGGATTCGATTGTTATGTCGTCTTCGTTTACCATATCTAGCTCAAGAATGGATACAGGCATTTCAGGGTCTTGCACTTCCTTCAAAACTTCCAGAATTTCTTCCTTGTTCAATGTTAAATCTCCTTTATTCTCTTTCAGCGCTCTTATAATGGTTCGTAACTTATAAGATTTTTCATTTAATTGTAGAAAAAGTTTCCAGAAACACCCCTAAAAAAGGTTCTCTGCCCTGCCTTGCGGGAAAGCTTTCATCAGGATTCTAGCTTCATCGATTTTTTCAGGACTTTCGCTATTATGTATCTCAGGGGGAGGTTTGTTTCCTTCGCTATCTTTTTGAGGTCTTCAAACTCGGGCTTCACTCGGATGATTCTATCATCGGTGTCTCTTGCGATTTTGAGCCTCAGATCGTAGGATTTGTTTGCAACATTGATGCTGGTGACCCGTGTTTCCCGCTTCAGAATCAGTCGGGAGGTGGGGATTAGACGGACTCCTAAGCTTCCCGTCTCCTCGATCAGGATTCTTGCGAGTTTCCGCGCATCCTTTGGATCTGAGATCACCTTGATAATCTGCCCGGGGCGCCCCTTCTTCGTAACAACGGGAATCACGCTAACGTCCTTGGCGCCCTTTTGGAAAAGTATGTCAATGGTTTGTCCTATCATTTCTCCAGAGATGTCATCAACATTGGTTTCTAAAACCACAACGGAGTCCTCAAGGAGACCGTGGGAACGCCCGTTTTGAGAATAGCTCTCGCCGATTACGAGTCTCAGAACATTGGGCAGGTTTGGGAAGTCCTTCTGCCCAGCACCGAGCCCCACCTCGGTGTTTGTAATACTTGGAAGAAAGTTTGAAAACACAACTCCCAGGCTTGAAATGATTGAAGCGCCTGTGGGGGTGGTCAGCTCGTATTCAACGGGACCTCCCACTATTGGAAAATTCTTCTTCTTAACGATCTCCAATACGGCTGGCGACGGCACCGACACTTTTCCGTGAGAGAAGGTTACAGTTCCTCCTCCGACAGCTACGGGTGTACAGAACCATTCACAGTTTTCCAATAAGCCAAGGTCCTCGCAAGCCACGGCTGAGCCTATTGCGTCCGCAAGGGTGTCGGCTGAACCAGCTTCATGCATGTGCGTTCGGTCCGGGTTCTCCCCGTGGACTTTGGCCTCTGCTTCTATGATTGTTTTCACGATTTCGACAGCTAGGTCTCTGGCTCTTTTTGATATCTCAAGTTCCTTTGTGCACGCGACTGTTGCGTCCAGAATGTCTTTTCCTTTTCTGTCTTCCACTGTTTCGTCAGGTAGTATTCGAACCTCGGTTGCTTCTAGGCCGCACCTCCGAGTCTTACTAATGCGGACCTCTATGCCCTTGCAGCCGCTGAGAAACTTTGGAATCATTTCTATAGCGTTAACCACCCTTTCTTGGCTCGCGCCTAGGGCTAATAGTGCTCCGAGAAACATGTCTCCCGAGATTCCAGCCACCTGACAGTCTATAAAGGCTACTTTGCTCATCGTTTCCTACTTCCCTTCCGTTTCTAATTTTGACCTATACTCCGCAACCCTGTTTGCTATTAGGGCCGCTGTGGCACCCGCACCAAATCCGTTATTAATGTTAACCACACATAGACCAGACACACACGACTGCAGCATAGTGATAAGCGCGCCGAGGCCTTTTCCCCCAAGCCCGTAACCGGTGCTGGTTGGCACCCCGATGACTGGGACATTAACCAGGCTTGCGACTATTGAGGGAAGCGTCCCCTCCATACCTGCTACCACAACCAGTGAATCAACCTCCGCCTCAACCATCTTGCTTAGGGGAGGAAAAACCCTGTGTAGCCCCGCAACCCCCACATCATAGGATGTAAAAACCTCGCAGCCCATAGATTCAGCGATGATCTTCGCCTCCTCAGCAACGGGGATGTCAGAAGTACCCGCGGTTATAACTCCAATTCTCCCCCCGGTTTTTTTGAGAGGGGCTTCCCTGTGCCTCACCCTAATAGTCCCAGATCGCTCGAAAACCTCAAATTCGAAACTACCAGGAATCTGATCTTTTAGAAGAGTGATTTGTTCTTCACTCGCCCGGGTGATTAAAACACACGATTTTTGTGAAAGTACACCCTCCACTATCTTAACCAAGTCTTCTGGTCTCTTTCCCCTCCCGAAAATCACCTCAGGGACGCCAGCCCGTAACTCACGCCGAATATCGAACCTCACAAATTTGTCTATTTCGTAGATGCAATTGGTTCTCAGCAGATTCTCCGCCTCTTCAATCGAAATTTCACCAGAAGAGAACTTTTCCAATATCTTTCTCATCCGACTCATTTCACTCAACTCACCAAACCGTTCAAGCCTCGGGAGGGGTGAGGGTGATCTTTTCTTTTAGAACCTCGTCCATAGCACCCGTCCGGTACCCTTCCAAGTCCAACGTGCAGTATTTAAATCCAAGCTCCTTCATTCTCTTAGCTATTTTGTCTAGAATATCCGTTGAGAAAAGTTTTTCCCGTTCGTCTCTTCCGACCTCGATTCTTGCCAATTCTCCATGACTCCTAACCCGAATGATTCTCACACCACACAATTGTTTAATGTATCTTTCAGACTCCGCGACTCGGTTAAGCTTCTCCTCCGTGATGGACTCTCCGTAGGGTATTCTCGAAGCTAAACACGCCATGGAAGGTTGATTATGAACACTTAGCCCTCTTTCGCGGGCAACAAGTCTTATTTCCTCCTTAGTAACCCCAGCCATTAAGTACGGGGACAGAACCCCCTCCTCTCTCAAAGCTAATGCTCCGGGCCGGTGGCCAACGACATCGGAAGCGTTTGTCCCCTCAACAATAAGTTCGTAGCCCTTCTCGTTGGCTATTCTCTTCAAAGTCCTCGACAACTCCTTTTTGCAGTAATAACACCTATTTGACGGGTTCGCCACAAAGCGGGAGTGATTCAGCCTATCAATCCAAATAACCGTGTGTTCTACACCGAGTTCTCTAGCCACCTGTTTCGCCCTTTCTACCTCCTCTGGGGGGATAATCTGGGAGTCTACGGTTACTGCCAAAACCCTCTCACAAACATCCTTAGCTAAGCTTACCATAAGGCTGCTATCAACCCCCCCAGAAAACGCAACTATAACGCTCTTACCTCTTAGAAGGTCATAGATTTTCTGTATTTTTGATTGTGTTCCCTTGCTTCCCAACTTCTACAACCCTTTGCCAGTTAATGGTTTCAGAACATTATCTCGTTAAATTACCTAAGTTCAGAAATATTTAACGATTGTGTAACCGCCACTCGGAGAAGAGACACGAATAAGGTTCACACAACCGAAGAGATATTAGCAGCTGTTCTCACCAGAATATTTATCCTTTTATAAAGATAATGGGTATCTTGAGTTTTGGAGTGATCTATATGAAGGCGATAATCCTTTTGAGCGGCGGTCTAGACTCCACGGTGGCCCTGTGGTGGGCCAAGGAGAGAGGCGGTTTTGAGGAGATATACGCTCTAACCTTAACCTACGGGTCAAAAGAAGAGAAGGTAACCGTTGAGTGCACCAAGAACATAGCTAGACTGGCGAACATCTCTAACCAGAGAGTAATAAACCTATCTTGGCTAGGAGAGTTCGCTTACGTGAGGGGATCCACACTTGTAGCGGGTAGAGAGCAAGTCCCTCAGTTTTCTGGCGAGCTGACCGGTGCTGACCTTAGGGAAACCGCCAAGAGCGTTTGGATTCCCGCCCGTAATCTGTGCTTTATATCAATCGCCGCTTCGTGGGCGGAGATCCTTGGCAACGATGTGGAGATTATCACCGGGTTCAACAGTGAAGAGGCAGAAACATTCCCAGACAATTCGAAAAGATTTATCGACAGATTTAATTCCTTGATGGAACTAGCGGTTCTGGAAGCCAAGGTGAGGGTGGTGGCCCCCCTCATAGACAAAGATAAGAGGGATATTTGTCGTTTAGCGGAAGAGCTTAGTGTTCCGGTTGAGTACACGAACTCATGCTACGAGCCACGCGGCTTATCACCAGATGGGAAACCGATCCACTGCGGAAAATGTGAAAGCTGTACGAGAAGACACCTCGGATTCATGGAAAGCATAGGATACGATCCCACTCTCTATGAGGGTTAGAAAAATAGAGAAAGAATATGTGCTGAGTGCGGTTCTTTCTACTCCTTGCTGACAAGGTAGATTGCCGCGCCTATTAGCAAACCTCCGAGGACTGTGTAGATGCTGGGAATCTCGCTGAGAAACAGGAATGCGAGAATCACTGCAAAGACTATTTCTAGCAGCATTATGACCGCTGAGACGGAGGCGGATATGTGTTTTAGCCCGGCGAAGTAGAGGGTGAACGCTATGGTTGTGCATATCAGACCGGTGTAGCAAATCGCAATTATTGAAGGAGCGGTTATCAGGGTGGACAGGGAGGTGGGGTCATAGAAGCCGTAGATCGTGGCGGGTATCGCCAGAACGAACATGGTCATCACGATTACGGCGGAGGTGATATCCATAGAATTGATTTCAACACCTTTCTCATCGGCGGTGTTCAGAACCATTTTTGAGTAAACTATGTAGAATGCCCAGAAAACCCCTCCGAAGAGCACAATTATGTCCCCTATGAACATACCGCTCCACAAGGTCTCAAGATTCCCGTTGGTGGTGATGAGAAACACTCCAAGAATGCTGACAATTATAGCCGTGATTTTTTGCCAGCCCATGGACTCCCCCAAGAAGAAAAAGGAGAGCACAGCCACAACCACAACATTCATGTTTATGAGAAGGGCAGCCTTACCCGCTGTCGTGTATTCCATGCCAATAAACTGGAGAAGGTATCCCAACGAGTTGAATAAACCCAACACGAAAATTCTACGATCTCTCAGAAAATGGAAAACATTTCCAGCGCCCAAGAATCTTGCGAAGGCAATCGTCATTAGACCCGCGGCAACAAAACGGAAAAAGACGAATATCAACGGGTGAATAAAGCTTAGACCCCACTTAACGGCTGGGAACGAACTACCCCACGCAAATGTAGCCAGAATCATTAAGAGCTGGCCCTTCCTGGCGTCGCTTGAAACCAGCCCACCGAGTTGCAACTTCAAAGCTTTCAAAGAAACACACCCGAAGCACTGTTTCGAGCTAGTGAGGGAACTCTAGAGGGTATGGTAATATATTCTTTTTGTCAAGACTAGTAGTATAACTTAATCCTTTGATCGACTTCCTCCTTTTAGAATCAAAAATCGAATCGTTCCCACAAGCAGGTAGTTCACAAAACAATGATTATGAGTGAGGGATAAGTTGGCTTAAGAATTATTCTCCTTAACTCTTCTAAGAAAACGGAGGGGGTTTCGACTGACCTTTTTTCTCCGTTTCCAATGACCGGAAACGGAATAACCCATCTTGAACCAGATACGAAAGCGCCTATCGAGCCAAATCAGTTGAAGTCGTAAGGTGAGCCGGTGTATGAGCGTCTACAGGCCCTTACGCTGTGAAAAATCTTCGATTCACTTTTGCTCCTTAACCTGCTTTCTTAGTGTGTCGATACCGAAGTCTCCGACGGTTTCGGTTGTTTCAACTGGACGGTACCAAGCCTTCTTGGAACCCACGATGGATCTTGATTTCCATTTCATTCCCTTTTTCTCGGCGTCAATGTACTCCAGAATTTTGTCTATCTTTGAGGTTATATCCTTTAGGTCCTGGCCTTCAACGCCGTAGTCGGGTGCCAGTTCTTTAACTCCTTTCAGATTTGTTGTTACGGTGTACCAGAAGCCCCAGTCGTTTGAAAGTAGCTGCGCAATGTACTTGGTGTTGATGCATTCCTCTTCTTTTTCCCCGACTTCGTGGGCTCTTATGAGTACACACGTGTCTTTAATATCTTTTTCAGCTATTTTTACTATCTGCATTTTTTCCAGCAGCATGTCTGTGACGCTAATCGTCGGATAGTCAATTTCAAGGCGTTTCCTGAAGTCTATATCGTGGTTCATTTTAAGCTTGTCATAGAACACATCAACGTGGAACCACCCCTTCGGGTGATAATAGATCTGCCTCTCGCTAACAGCCGATGAGATTGTCGTTACACGTTTAATATACCCTATGGAAGTAAGGAACTCCTTGATTTTGTCCCTCTGTTTTTTGTACGCCATGAAGTCTAGGTCGGTGAACTCCTGCCCTCCTTCGACACCCAGCCTGCCCAGCTTCTTCGCGAAGCCCTCCACGTTTTTGGTGTGCAGCCTTATAGCCACACCGCCAAGCAGCCTGATGGTGAGTTTCCGCTCGTTGGCAAGGTCAACCAGTCTTTTACCTTCCTCAAAGAATATTTCGCTGGGTACGATGCCACCCCACTCTTCCGGCATCTCGATAGTGATGTGCTGGCCCTTCCGATCAAGCCACACCATAATCTAGACACCTCAAAACGTACTA
>JAUQYY010000230.1 GCA_030587505.1 Candidatus Sigynarchaeota archaeon | reverse complement strand
CAGTACACCCACCATACGGGGCAATCTCGACTTCAACTAGCAGCTGCGTTATGTGAAGGTTTTTGGAAGCCTGGGAGCTCGCTAGTATTCCCTCAGCACTGAGCAGACAAGACACGAGGGTCCACCCGACCTGTTGATGCATATCTCGTTTCCCTCAAACTCGATCACGTCAACCCCCTCTTTTTCGAGTAGTTTTCTGGTGCTGTTGTTTCCAGCCACCGCCAGGCACTTTCTCGGTTTCAGGGTCAGAAGGTTACAACCCTGTGTGGGGAACTCGGTTTCTGGAACCTCAACCATTTGGACTCCTCTCTTTCGGAGGGTTTCAAGCAGGAAGACGGGAGCTAGCTTGGGGTAGACTAGGGCTAAATCCTCGTCAATCAGGCTAATCAGGGAAAGGAGGTGGAGGCATTCCCCTGGTCCGTGCCAGTGGGGTAGATCCACATGCCACACGTTCTCCACGAAGCCTCTTAGAAGAAGCCCTAACTGTTCAATCCCCCCGTCGTTGGAACGGTACGAGCGCCCCACAATAACTGTTTGGGGGTCAAGCCAGAGTATATCTCCCCCCTCGAGGGTTCTGTCCCCCTGAATTCTTCCGAGGATGGGTACACCGAGGTTCGTGATCGACTCAGCCAGGGTTTCCTCCTCACCCCTCCTGAGCTCCTTGCCCATTCTAAGAATCAGGGCTCCACGGTCAGTTATGAGTGCGGGGTCGCTTGTGAAGATGGCGTCCAGACGCTCCTTGTGAGGGTCTTCGACGAGGGCTACACTCACCCCCTCACTCTTTAGGGTCTCCACAAACCTGGCGTGCTCCTCTCTCGCCAGCTCAATATCAGGTCTGTGCAGATAGCCCCATTCTCTCCAATCCTTGATGTGCTCGTTCTCCTCAGCAGGGACTCTCACCAGAATCTTTTTGAGCGGGGCAATCATAGACTGACTTCCGTGCGTACGAGTCATTTTTCTTCCCACACTTTCAGGTCGGGTGTGCTTCGTTAACACGGGCTCTTCCTAAACCGCTTATCCACTTTGAGGGTTAACTCCGATGGGCAACCGTGGTATAGGATGTTATTCTTCAGAAAGGTGGGAGTATATTTGTTTTTCGAAGCGCTGGGAGGTTGAGCAGCTAGCAGAAGTTTCTAAACTGGAAACATTTACGGAAGTTTTTCTAAAGTCGTGAAGCTTATCATATGGGAATGTTTGAAGAAATAATGAAAGGATGTAAACAGTTCCGGTGGTTGTAGGCTTGAAGAAACTCTCAAGGAAGAAGCGGTTCACGATTCGCGTTAGAGAACCTTTCAACTTCATCCTCACTGTTAGGAAGCCAGCTGGGTGGTACTGGATCACTCCCTATGAGGTTGTGGAGCAGAACAGGTACTGGAGCACACTCAGGCTGAGAGATGAGATACTCGTTGGAGTAAAACTCACCCAAAAAGGAAGTGAGGTTAGGGTTGAAGTCTACTCGGAGGACTATGTGACAGGGGAGCAGGTGAACGAGGTTTCAAGCGTCTTGGGGATAGGGTTGGGCGCCGAGATAAATTTGAAAGAATTTTACAAAGTAGCGGGAAGAGACTGTTTTTTGGAACACGTGTTCAAAGACCTCTACGGTATGAAGCCATACTTTTCAAACTCCGTTTTCGAAAGAGCGCTCCTAGCCATATGTCTCCAGATGGCGCCCATAAAGAGAAGCTATGAAATGCTGAGAAGCATAATAGAAGTGTACGGGGAAACCCTAACCTTTGAGGGCAAAACCATAAGGCACTGGCCCTCACCCAGCAGGCTAAAAGCGGTGCCGGAAGAGGAATTAAAAAAGAGGTGCAAGCTGGGGTACAGGGCCAAGTTTATACACGGGCTCGCCGTGCTCAGACCACTACCTGATATAGTGGAACTCTGGGAGAAACCCACAGAAAAAGCGTTGAAGGAATTAACTAGGCTTCCTGGAATCGGAGAGTACTCCGCGGGAATAATCCTGACAAGGAACACTTTCCCAATAGATGTGTGGAGCAGCGGCATCTTCCATAAACTGTTCTTTGGGGAATCTCCAGAAAAGCCTCGCAAAGCGATAAAAAGGGTGGTCGAGGAGGCTGAGAGGAGGTACGGCGAATGGAAATGGGAAGCCTTCGCCTACACTTTAAACGCGCTTCCAAAGCTTGAATCACTTATCCGAAGAAGGGAAGGGGAGTAGAAAATTGTTCTAGAAACCTTTCTTGTTGCGTCTCTCTGAGACTTCACACGAAACCTTAATTCTTGAACTTTTGAACCCAAGAATTTGTTTGCAACCTTAATTCACCGGATTGAAAGTGTTAGTCCATAAATGAACTATTTGTCCGTTATGTAATCTGCCTCGGTTGACGTGGGAATGAAACGGCGACTGTTATTGTCCCCCGGTTTGGAATAGGAGAACGAGAGATCTTTATTGCCTCTGAACTATTTTTTAGAGTTCTCGAAGATTGGTAGAATCGGAAGAGGGGGAAACATCAGGATTGAATCTTGCTGAAAAGTACCCTTTTCACCCCGAAAAATTAAACTAAAGATTGGAGGTAGCCTCCGCACACTTCAACGAGCAACTGGCGGTAAGGAGGGCTACTGGAAACCGCCTATTTTGACCGAGGATTTGAG
>JAUQYY010000205.1 GCA_030587505.1 Candidatus Sigynarchaeota archaeon | reverse complement strand
AGCCATATCACTCAGATTCACTCCAACAATCTTTTCACCAAAGGCAGCCGCCGAGAGCGAAAAAACGTTTACCTCCTCAGCGTTGACAGTCTTAGTTTCGTAGAGCGCAGAGGCGAACATTTTTGGGAGTTCATTAATTTCTTCGGTGGATGAAATGAGTGTGGCGGAACTAAGAAGCTTCTTCATAGTCTCGTTTCGGCTAATGTTCTCGATGGTTCTGTTTTTAAATTCACTCAGAGTTTTTGGGTCGAGTATTGTTATTGCCAGAGCGTTGCGGGGGACGTTCTCTTGGCTCTTCATTAAAAGGAAGGTGACTTCCCTCTGGGGATTCTTTGTTGATTTTAGGGTTAGGAAGTATTTTGAAAAATCGATAACCCCTTCATCACTTCTTACCAAAAAATCGAAAGAACCAATGGTTACTAAACCTCGCTTTGTGAAATAATCTACCAGACCATCAAAAATCCTGGCAGTTTCCTCAGAGTACTGGTCTATAGCCAGAATACTGCTCTCTTTTATTGACGGGGCGAGCAAACTGTGGTGTGGGGGAATCAGTCCTACGGCGTTTCCTCCGAGTATTCTTTTGAGGTCGGTGGAGTTCCCAGCAAAATCGGAGCTAAAAAGGTACTTCAGAACCTTTACCACATCACCTATTTTACAGAAGGGATAATTTGTGCCAAAGAGCAGCTTCCTAGACCAGTCGGGCAGCCTTCTTTTAACCAGAGCAATGAGTTCGGATAAGCGGTCGACGTCCAACCCGGAAATATCTGCAAAAATATTGTCCATACTCAAAATGCTCAGCAAAGCATCATCAAAATCACACTCGGAGCAGTTAACTATAATTGGTGCTGGGATGCCGCCCATTTCCAGTCTTGCCTTATTCAACAATTCGAGAAATGTTCCTGCATTAGGAGCACTCAGCGTCTCCACCATAAGAAGTGAAGGTTTCCCCCGCATAGCTGAGAGCACACGCTTTAAAGAGTTCTCCAGAACGTCAAAACGGATTTTGACGCCGAAGTAACCTTCACGTGAAAGCGCAGCCTCCACCTCCCTTTCCAGAGGCACGCCCTCGGCGGGCAGCAGATACTTCAGGGGAGTGAAACGCCTAAGGCCTGAGAGAGAACTCCATTTCACAATTAGCTTATTGTTTCTGAACACTTGAACATCCGCGCTCTCAACAGCTGCGGGCTTCACTTCAGAGGTAACAATTCTCACATAGGGAGCCACAAAGAACTCGTCAAAAACGGCAGGCGGGGGCTCACCCTCACCAATCTGAACAGGTAGACCAACCATTACTTCGGGGGGTCGAATCTCCTGTAGTTGGAACCTCAAATTCGAAGACGCATAAGACAAATCCTTAAAAAAGGCCTTCTCAACCGACCTGCAGAACTTGAAAAAATTTTCGCGATTATAGTTGCGTATCGGTGTACCCCGATCCACACCCAAGTGCATGTGAACATCAACCAAGTAAAAGTCGTGCAATGTTCCATCGTCCACACTCTTCATTTGGAACAACGTCATTTACCTCTAGGGCACTAGTTAAAACACTAAGAAATAGAATTGGAAAAATACTTTTTAAACACTGTGCATCCGCACTAATCGGGAGCTTGGTGACTAAAAGAGGTAAGTTTTCTCGCAGACTTGTGACAGTTGTAGGGCACCTTACCAACCAGCGAGTCTCGAAAAGTGATTTACACCTGTCACAGAATCGGAAAAGAAACGGGTACAGTAAAGAGAAAATAACGACTACCATTCAAAGGAGTGATGAGGGGCCTGTGCGTCGTTATAAAGATTTAAAAGTCTGGTATCGGTATTAAAGACAACACACAAGCGTTAAATCATAGGGAGAGGAGACAACTAAATGGCGATAAACCCGTTACAGTTCGGAACCGCCCTACTAGAAAACCCGGTACTCGTCGCATTGCTAATAGTGATAGTCCTCTTTTTACTGGTCGTGCTGAGCGGTCTAAGAGTATATCGTGAATACGAAAGGGCGGTAATATTCAGACTTGGGCGTGCGCTACCGGGGGCGAAGGGCCCGGGACTCATATACGTGATACCCATAATCGACCGCGTCACCAAAGTGGACCTGCGAGAAAATTTTTTCGACGTTCCAAGACAGAAGTGCATAACAAAGGATAATGCCCCCGCGGAGATAGATGTTTTGATCTACCACAGAGTTATGGACGCTTATGACTCCGTTGTTAAGGTCGCAGACTGGAAGGGTGCAGCCGTCGGTCTGGCTCAAACCACACTCAGGTCTGTTGTGGGCGACATAAATCTGGACGAAATTCTGGCGGAAAGGGAGCGGATTAACAGTATTCTCAGGGAAAAGCTGGACGAGGTCACCAACCGCTGGGGGGTTAAAATCACTAGCGTTGAAATTCGTGAGATTTTGCCCCCATCCCAAGTTCTCGAGGCGATGATCAAACAGATGGAGGCGGAGAGGGTCAGAAGAGCAACAGTCACGGAGGCGGATGGCAAGAGAGTCGCCTCGATAAAAATGGCTGAAGGCCAAAAAAAGGCCACAATCATCAGGGCGGAAGCAACAAAGAAGGCGCTCATACTGAGAGCGGAGGCAAAGAAGCAGGCATCCATCCTCAAAGCCGAAGGCTACTCAAGAG
>JAUQYY010000196.1 GCA_030587505.1 Candidatus Sigynarchaeota archaeon | reverse complement strand
GTTTGAAGTTTATCTTGTAGAGCTTAGCTCTGGCTATTCTTCTTGAAACCTCTACTATTCTCTCGTTTTCTATATCTGTGAAGTGTTTGTAGAAAGTCTCCTTACTCATTCCCAGCTCTTCAATGACTTCTTTTTTGTAAAATCGAAGAGAGGGTTGTCCAAGAAAAAGTCGATTATCCTCAGCTTTGGAGAATCGCCGATCATTTTTACTAGAATTGACCTCACCCGGTAGAATTTCTCCGAGATAATATTTACAGCCAAAGCAAAGTATATCAATACTCCCTTCTAAAGGTACTGCGAACCGAAAGCCATTTCCTTCTTGGCACCTTGGCCCCAACAGTTCCCAGAGTCACCCCCCTGTGGTGATGTTAAAAATCGGTTAGGACTAGAACATACAGAATTCTTATATTCTTTTCTAGTCTTTATTTTTAAACTGAGGCGGTCACTTTGGATGTTAGCCAATTGTTAGAGCGGGGGAAAGCCCTCGGTGATGCTGGCCGGCTCAGAGAGGCTTTGAAACTGTTTGATAAGGTTGTGAAAAGCGACCCCGATAATGCGGAGGCATGGTTCGACAGGGGCGTTGTCCTTGGAAGGTTGAATCGCCTTGAGGAGGCGCTCGAGTGCTTCAACAGAGTAGAGACGCTGGAGCCGAACTACAACAAAACATGGCACAACAAGGGCCTGGTCCTTGGAAGGTTGAATCGCCTTGAGGAGGCGCTCGAGTGCTTCAACAGGGCAATCGAGCTGAACCCGGACTATGAAAAAGCGTGGTACGATAAGGGCGTGGCGCTCATTATGTTGAGCCGCTTTGAGGAGGCGCTCGAGTGCTTCGACAGAGCCACGAGCCTGAACCCGGATGACGAGGACGCGTGGTACCACAAGGGTATTACACTGTACAAGCTTAACAGAAATGAGGAGGCGCTGCCTTGCTTCGACGAGGCGCTCAGAATAAACTTCGAAAACCCCAAAGTGTGGATGGTTAAGGGCATAGCACTCAATGAACTCAGAAGGTTCGAGGAGGCACTCGAGTGTTTTGACCGAGTGCTAGAACTGAAACCTGACGATGATTCAGCGTGGTTTAACAAGGGAGTCGCGATCCACGGCCTGGGCAGAGCGGATGAGGCCCTTCGGTGCTACGAGGAAGCAGCCAAGAAAAACCCGAAGCACACCGAAGCTTGGAACGGTATAGGCTTCATATTAATGAAGCGCAGCGTGCACAAAGAGGCGATAAAAAACTTCGACAAGTCGCTAAAAATTGATCCAAACCAGTTTAAAACATGGTTCTGGAGGGGAGCTTCACTCATAGCGCTGGGTAGAGCGAGGGATGCACTCAAGTCTTTCGACAGGGCTCTGAAGCTGAATCCGAGTGACCCATCAATCTGGAGAGCAAAAGCAGCTCTTCTCGAGGCTATTGGAAAAGTCGACGAGGCCGCCAAATGCCGTAAAGAGGCAGAAAAACTCCAAAAAAAAGCGTAGGAAGGTTGCCCGCTCACCCATGGGCTTTAATGACTTCCCCTTTTCGTGAAATCATAGGGAGCTGCCTAAGAAAGGGTCGATTACCCTCAGCTTTGGAGAGTTGTGGAGCATAATGGGATTGAATCCCGATAGAGTTCCTCGGACATATTGCTTAGTGCGAACTAGGTACGTGAATGCTCTCTTCTAGGACGGTGAGTGAAACCGGTGTCGAGCGAAAGGGGAGTCACTTTTGGGAGAACTTGTGTGCCGGACAGCCGTGAAGACACCTTCCGCAGTAGTCTCCGCAGATGATTCCCCTTGAGTCTCCGAGGAATATCTCGTCAAAGGCTCCGATCGCCCTACGCCCTTGAACAAAGTCTTCGATTGTGATTTTCTTCTTCTCCCTTGGTGGTAGTTTTCTCCTCGTTCTAGCCCCTGTCCCGCTCACCATGGCGTTTACACCCATTAGGCAGCGCACCTTCTCGGCTTTCGTGTACTCGTACTCCCTGTCGCCGATTTTTACCTTGAAGGTTTCGTCGAGGGTCAGCGCTCCGGTTGGGCAGTCACGGACACACTTGTAATTACACTTCTCTGGTTGGCACAGTTTCGGTCCATCGTACATGGGGTCCGGAACCAGCGGAGCGTTGGTGATGATGGAGTTGAAACGCACCCGGGCTCCGTACTTGGGAACCAGCACGAGCCCGCTGAATCCGAACTCTCCGAGCCCAGCGGCAACGGCTGCGTGGCGGTGGGAGAAGTCCGCCAGGAAGGGCACGTAGGGCTCCAAAACTTTTTCTATGAATCTGTACTGGGATATGTTCCAGGTGGGCGGGAACATGAGTGCCTTGTAGCCCCTGAATTCGAGCAGTCTTTTCGCGGCGAGGTTTCCCATCCTGGACATGTCAAAGTTCAGCAGCCCGTAGCCGTAGAAAAGGTAGGGGGCGATGCTTTTGTGCGGCTCGTTGTACTCTCCCCAGACATCGCAGACACCGTCCATTATCTTCATTCCGAACGAAATCACACAGGTTGCATCAGGCATATAGTGCTGGGGATGCGTTTCCTCCGGGCACCCAGCGAACCTGGAAACCGGAGCAACCCCAACAATATCGGCACCCTGCTCCAGGAGAAAATTCTTGATTTCAGAAGTGAGTTCCTCATCGTACTCCACTTATCAATCCCTCCCTCTATGCTCTGAGACAACATAAAAGTTAACA
>JAUQYY010000194.1 GCA_030587505.1 Candidatus Sigynarchaeota archaeon | reverse complement strand
ATTTGAATCCCCAGGGATGCGCCACTAACCCATTAATGTCCAAGAACCCCGAGGCATAATTCGAGAATCACCCCAACTCCCCCAAGATGGTAAACGCTTTTTAATCCGAAAAAAGGAATTTGAAAAAAGAGAGTTCGTGTTTATCACAAACGGATCAAAAATTTATAAAACAATAAATTTAAATATCAAATTATTGGTGAGGATTTTTAAACATACTCCAATCCTTTCTACAAAAAAGGGGTGAGACCGTTCATGAGTGGAGAATATGACGTAGTCGTTGTCGGGTCCGCCTTTGCGGGCGCAGTCGCGGCCAAAACCGCCGCAGAAAAAGGCCTCAGGGTCCTGCTCCTCGAGAGGTCAACCGAACCCGGCGAAAAAATAGTCTCCGGAGGAATCCTAACCCACGACGCATTCAACGAACCCGGCCTAGAGTTCCTCAAAGACGCCCCACTCGAAAGAGAGCTCAGGGGCGTCAGATGGATCATGGCCGACGAACACGGAGAAGTACCCCTTGATTTCACCTTCAGAAGCACCGACGACAGCCGAGTCGGATACACCATCTACTGCTACGACTTCTGCAAGTGGCTTACCCAACTCGCCGTAGACGCCGGAGCCCAGTTCAGAAACAACACAACAGCAGTCGACGTCATCAAGCAAGACGGCGCAATCAAGGGTGTCGTAACAGAACACGGAGAGAAAATCAACTCCCAGGTCGTCATAGCAGCCGACGGAGCAAAATCACTCATAGGAATCAGAGCCGGAATCAGAAGAAAATACCCACCGGAAAACATCGAAAACTGCGTCGTACTAGACTTCACCATATCCGAGAGCGACATAAGGAGACTCGACCTCGCGGACACGTTCGAAGTCTACTTCGGCACACTAACCCCCGCGGACATAGGATCATACGTCTGGATATTCCCCTACAAGCAGAGCTTCCACCTGGGCGTCGGAGCACTAGTCTCAAGCCGAAAAAACCCAACCATATTCCTACAACGCTTCCTAAAATCAAAACTCTGGAAAGACCGATTCGAAGACATCACAAAGCTCAGAGCCTGGATGTGGAACACAGTCCCCCTATGGTCCGCACTCGACAGAGAAAAAAGAATGCTGGAAAAAACCCACGGCAACGGAATCCTCATAGCCGGCGACGCCGCGGGATTCCTAGACTCCTTCACCTGCGCAGGCTTCTACGGAGCAATGGTCTCAGGCATGCTCGCGGGCGAAACAGCAGCCGAAGCCATATCCAAAGGCGACACAACAGAAGAAGGCCTCTCAACCTACGAAGAAAAGTACAAAAACAGGCTAATCTGGAGACTCATGCAAAGACCCTGGAGAAGAGACCTGATCGCAGCCATAGGCGGACAAAAAATCATACAACTAAGCTCAAACATATCCAACTACATCGTAAGAAGAGCATTCGACCAGCCCAAACCCTCAGACCTAATGTTCCTACTCACCGGCCTCCTACCAGCACTAAGATACATCGGACCATTCCTCAACAGAAAACTACCAATCCTGTTCGACGAACTCATGCTCCTCACGGGGGTGACAAAATGAAGTACAAAATGCTAGAAGGAACAACCTGGACACCAGGCGGAGAATTCATCAAAATAGACCCAGAAACATGCACCGGATGCGGAGACTGCGCCAGAGTATGCCCAGGCGGAGTCATAAAAATATCAAACGGCAAAGCAAAAGCAGAAAAATACGAAAACTGCTGCGAGTGCGCATCATGCTGGTTCGTATGCACCATCGGAGCCATAAAATTCACATGGCCCAAAGGAGGAACCGGAAGAAAATACAGATGGGGCTAAAAAACACAACCCAAAAAACAGAAAGGAGAAAGAAAAGAGAAAACCACAGAGACCGAAACTAGTAAAAGAGTTTCTGGAGGGAGTCGTGTTTTGAGGCTGAACGGCAAGGTTGCGCTGATTGTTGGTGCCGGCTCCAGCGGCCCGGGTGTGGGGAACGGGAGGGCGATTTCGATCCTCTTCGCTCGGGAGGGAACCAAGGTGGTGTGCGCAGACATAAACCTCCCCTCAGCGGAGGAAACCGTAGGCATGATACGTAAGGAGGGCGGAGAGGCCGCCGCTATTCAAGGAGACGCCACGAGGAGTGAGGATGCAAAACGCATGGTCGACCTCGCCGTGGAAAAGTACGGCAAACTCGACATACTCGTCAACGTCGTCGGCATAGCAAGCGGCCTGGGGATTCTCGAAGTAAGCGAGGAGGAGTGGGACAGAGTACTCGCCACGAACCTGAAAAGCATCCTCCTCGTATCGAAGCACGCCGTGCCAGTGATGATCAAAGGCGGTGGCGGAGCCATAATAAATGTTTCCTCCGCAGCGGGCTTCGTGGCTCACCCCAGCCTAACCTACGGCACAACAAAAGCAGCAATAATAAACATGACAAGATGTATGGCCGTCGACCTGGCAAGATATGGGATAAGAGTTAACTGCATCGCACCGGGATTCCTCGACACACCCATGGTCGCCCCAATAATGACAGAGGAGAGGCGCACCCTCCTAAGCCGAGCGATTCCACTCGGAAGAATAGGAACCGCCTGGGACACCGCCTACGCCGCACTGTACCTCGCGTCCGACGAAGCCTCCTACGTTACCGGCATAACCCTAGTCGTGGATGGAGGGCTGCTCGCAGCCGGCGGACGGCGCAGAGGCGAAGAAAAAAGCCTATAGGGAGGTGACACAAACGAGTCCCAAGGGAGACGAAGCTCTGAAAGCTTTCCAAAAATTCTCAGAAGACTTCCCTGAATCCTTCAAGAAATTCACCGCCTTCACAGCAGACACATACACCTTCTTCGACCCAAAAATTAGAGAACTCATCGTAACCACCATTCTAGCCGTGAAGGGGTACGAGGCACCTTTTAAATTCCACCTCAACGAACTCATGAGAAACGGCTTCACAAAAGAAGAGCTAAAAAACCTCCTACTGCTAATCCTCACATACCTCGGAGCACCAAAGTTTCTACAAGTATTCACATGGTGCAAGGAAGAGAAAGCCCGTTAACTCTACGCTCAGAATAAACACCCACCC
>JAUQYY010000188.1 GCA_030587505.1 Candidatus Sigynarchaeota archaeon | reverse complement strand
GATCTTTCTACCCCACCTAATCGCACTCTCTGTGAACTCCCCATTCGTGGAGGGAAAACCCACAGACATTGTTGAGGTGAAGGATGGAAAGCTGCAAGCCCCCAGGTGTGTGAGGAGCATAAGGCTGGAGAAGAACATTAAGCAGTTGGGACCAGACGACGCTCAGCACTATCTTCCCTACCTCGACGAGTATGACGAGAAAAAGTTCGAAAGCGTGGTGGGGCGCATCCCGGCTCGGATGTGCGACATGTACCCCTTCACTTCCTTCGGAACGGTGGAGGTGCGTGTCTTCGACTCGCAGATAAGCGTTATCAGGAGAATAGCCCTAGCGGTTTTAATCCAGGCTCTGGCTCTAAAAGCGAAGAAAATGTTTGAGAGCGGGGAAAAGATTCCCGATGTGGACTCGGAGTCGTTGGTGAAGAATCGAAGATCAGCCATAAGGTGGGGGCTCACGGGACCGTTCTTCAAACAAAAAGATGTAGACAGGTTCCTCAAGAAGTTTCCAGAGTTTTCAAAATTCTACTACCTCCAGAACCCCGAAGACGGAGACGGATTCCTGAAAAGAATGCTCGACGCTGTCAAAAACATGATACTCTTTATAAAAAAGGAACTGGATGAAATGGGCGTCCTGCGTTCGGAGTTCCTTAAACCCATACTTCTGACGGTTTACGGCGACCTGGGAGGAAGCTTCACTCCACCCCTCACCACGGCAGACTACCAGCTGTTAAAATTCGTGGAGCTCTCCGAGAACGTTGAACGCCTCGCCCGTGAACTGCAAATCATTGCTGATCAGAGCTGCGCCAACGTTTGGAGCGACCCTATTCTTGGCACTCCTAATCTACAGGAGTTGGCCCCAGTCACCGCTAGCATGGAGATACAGGTTGAGCCTGAGGTTGTGTTTGAGGGTCAGCCTGTAATCTGTAAGATATTCGTTGAAAACAAGGGTAAGAAGCCGCTGGAGGACATATCAATCGAGAGTGTGATCTACGATAGCTTAGGTGAGGAGAAGCTTAGTGAAACCTTTGTGGTGGATAGGCTTGAACCCTCGGAGAAGAGAGTCGGCGAAATCGAATTCGATACGGAGATTGGAGTCCCGCAGTACATGCTGAAGACCGAACTCAGAGTCGGGAAGGAAATCATGGCTATTGAGAGAACCTCGATACAGGCGTACCACGTTGCATGTAAGAGTAACCTTATCGCGGAGGTTGACGGGGTGATAGTCACAGGAGCAACGGAAGTCCCATACGCTGTTTTTGTGGAGAACGCCACACCGTTGGATATGAATCTTACTCTGAAGATCTCCATTGTAGATTGTGATCAAAACGAGGTGCTTTACTCCATCTCCAGCCAGGACGAACCCTGGGGTACTAAACTGCAGCCCCTCCGGGCGAAGGAACAAGAACTCTTTGTCGCGATGTCCGAGGAAATGGCAAAGCTCCAGTGGGCCAAGGACGCACTTGAGGCTCAGCAGGAGGGCAGTTGGAACGAGATTCCACCCGTGATTCTTCATCCTCGCATGGCCAAATCCTCCTGGCTCAGTCCTCAGTGCTGCATTGTTGCACAGGTAATCGATCAGGATGGAAGGGTTATTTCTGAAAGCGAGTCAGCTAAGTTTAGAGTCTTCTTCCAGACGCCGGATATCACCCTAGAGATGCGGAAGGAGCCGGACAAAACATACCACATTGGTGAGATGCTCGAGGTCAGCTTCTCGGTGGACGCGACGAGGATATCGTCCCCTGACCCGATCAGTGTGGTTGTCAAACTGAAATCCACGAGTAGACAGGACTTCGAGATGGTGCTCAAGGAAGAAACCATCAATCCCATGAAGGTTTCGGTGGTGACAGCCAGATGGAAAACATCGGAGGATGTACTGAAAAATCTCCGCAGCGACGTTATGAAGATAGCCGTGGAACTGTACCAGAACGGGGAGCAGATTGAGTACGAGGAATTCCCCCAAAAATTCAAGCTGGTAAAGGGACCGCCAATAGAGATCGAGTGGATAGACTTCCCGGAGAGAGTTTTCGTAAACATGCCCGTTGGCGGGAAGCTAAGAATAGGAAAAATCAAAGAGAGCGAAAGGCCACTTGTCCTCAACGTCGAAGCCGTCATCAATGACCAACCTCAGATAATCGCCACCAGAAGCATAGACACACCGTTCGAAACCCTCGTTGAGATAGAACCCTCGGTTGTTCCTCAGGGTACCGAGCACTTCTACCTGAAGGCCACACTAATCAAAGATGGGAAAACCATCTTGGAATCAACAAAAGAGGTTCCAGTAATCAACCTAGGAAGAGCGGTGGAGGTTATTTTCCAGAACCTTCCGGATCACTTTGCTCCCGGGTCGGTGCACGACCTCATGATACAGGTGGCGAACAGAATAGATGACAAGATAGCTTTCGACCTGAACTGTGAGGGAGTAATAGACGGCGAGAAGATTTTCAAGGAGGACATACCGATACATCTCAACCCCAAGGAAACACTGCTGGCGCAGGTGAGCGTTAAAATTCCCACCTACGTGGTGGACAAGGAATGCGCAATAAATCTGACACTGAGCCAGAACGGAGTAGCGGGTTGGGTCAACAAGAAAAAGGTAAAAATCCACGCAGAAAAGCCGAGGTTCAGAGTGGGCTACAGCAGCAAGCCGCCGCTGGCTGAGTATGTGATGTTTCAGGGTGAAACGATGAGGTTCAGCATAACCCCGATAGTTCAGAGCTTCGCCGACTACGATGTCAAAGCTAGAGTTGTTTTCGGAATCTTCGACAAAGAAACAAAAGAAATAATTCTGCAGAAAAAAATTAACATAACCTTACCAAAAGGAAAACCGGTGAGACCCCTAGACCAGCCCATGATATGGGAAATTAAAAGACCGAATGAGCTGAAAACCTACTATCTTGGCACAATGATATTCGACCTTGAGAAGCCAGACGAACCTAAAGAAATACCCAACAAGCTAGTCCTAAACTCACTGGTCGAGGTGACGATCGTCCCCGAAATCTAAACACACGATTTTTCCTTTACCAAACAAACCACGTTGAATTGATGGAAAATCAAAAGGATAGGTTTGATCTATTCCACTTCTAATCTAATTATAAGGTCTCGAGCGAGTTTTTGGTACCAGTTCAGCAGCTGCCCTAAGTCTTCAGCCTTGAAGAACACGCCTCTTCCAGCGTTTGCGATTGCTTCCATTATTCGCTCCTGAACCTCGCTGCCGATTCCCACAGTGAAGATAACGGTGTCCTTCCTGTCAGCGTAGTACTTGTGCGCTATTTCCACCGGGGGTCCCTCTTCCCAAAGGTCAGGGAATCCGTCGCTGAGAAGCACCACCATGGAGGGCTTCTTATCCTGAGGTTCTTCTTTCTCCCATAGTTTGATCATGTTGATCGCCTCGATCAGCGCCTCCGACATGTTTGTGTGGCTGCTGGAAACCTTGTTCAGCCGATCTATGATTAGGCGTCCAAGCTGCGAAACTCCGGACATTTTGCTCTTACCCGGGTGAAAGTACGGAAGCTTCTTCCCACCGGTCATAAGGAAAGTCAGTGGATCCGCCGTCTCGCTGTAGGTGATCACAGCGATTTTTTCACCGTACCCTCTTCCCACCTTTTCGACGAGGTAGAGCAGGGCCGCAAACACCGCCCCGCTGACCCGTTTAACCTTTTCTCCCTCTTTGAACTGTTCGAGAAACTCCTTAAGCTCGGGTATCTCAGCGCCAAGCGTCTTGATGGCCTCAACGGCTGGGGCGATGTTCTTAACAGTCATGTCCTCTGTCAGCATGCTCCGTGAGACATCTATCAGCAGGATGGCGTTAAACGGAACCGCCGCCCGCCACGGCTTTATCTCGTAGTCCTTAAGCTCCGAAAAGTTGATTACGCCGATCTGCCTACCCGACAGGCTCGGTTCTGTTGATGATATGTGAACATTTATCTCTTTTTCGGGCCACTTCAGCACCCAGTCCTTGAAAACCACCCTGTGGTTCATGAATTCCTGGAACTTGTCCTTATCCTCGACTACGGCCTCTATAGCGGCCTCAGAGGAACCAGTGAGTGGTTCTATTCCGAAAACAATTTTGTAGAGTTTCTGCGGTTTCCCGGTGAACTTTCTCACGGTTACCTCGAAATCCTCGTCCAGCCCAACGGATTCACACAATGAAGGCTCCATAACGATTTCCCCAACCGGCGTGTCAATGTCAGGGCGGGCAAGAGCCACACCCCACGTGCCCGACAGGGGATCTTCGAACTCCACGACGGAGCCTTCCATGGCTTTAATTTTTTCCGCTTCTCCCTCGTTTATTAAGACATAGCCACTCAATCCCTCTTGAGTTGCAACCTTTAGCTTTAACTCTGGCTGCTCCGCTTTTTCTCCGGGCTCTTCTTCGACCGCTGCCACTTCCTCTTCGGCAGGCTTCTCTAACTCTTCCTCGGGTTCTTCTTCTTTAACCTGCTCGGCCTCAACTTTCTCTTCTTCCTTCTTTTCAAGCTTTTCTAGCCTTTTAACCTTTTTCTCCGAAGGCTCTTCTGAATTTTTTGTCTCTTCATCTTTTTCAGACATTTTTTGCTTTCCTCCCTAAAGAGAGGTGAAGCCTCATTTTCGAGTTCACCCCAAATTTGAGCTATCTTTTTTGAAGGGAAACACCTTCAATCTTCCGAGAACTCGGAGGAATTCTTTCTATTGGATGGTTTGAATTATCCGGCTTGTGCCATCGATTTTATTAATTCAACCAACTTTTGAGGATTGCTTTCCAGGCGCTCGGGCCACAGTTTTTCATAGAAGGTTCTACGCGATATCGCGTTGTCGTACCGAAGTATCCTGTTTCTTATCGGCGAGAAATCCATCATACTCTCGTCTAATCTTGCTACTGTTAATATATCTAGTAAAGAGATAACTATAAGGTTTATGTCCTCGCGGTGCCCATTGCTCTTATGGGAGAGAGTCACCTTAAAGTCTTGGGGCCTAACCCTAAAATTAGGATGCGGATCTATGAAAAAGTCAACGCAGGAAAGCTCGTAAGGTCCACTTTCAACCAGCTTGGAGATCTCTTTTGCTAGGGTCGTTTCTGTTAACTCCGCTAGGTTAATGGGCACATGCACCTTTGTGAAGGTTGTTTTCGTTTCTCTCTTGAAGGGGGGAACCAGCTTCAGAATATTTGAACCTAAAATGCGCTGGGCGTCTTCGGGTGTGCCCGGAAAATCGTTTCCCAGAACGTAGGATATGAATTGAACAGCGTGCGGAACATCGAAGTAGTTGTAATCGGTTCCGAAAAGTATTTTCTCTGACCAGTTCCTATACTTTCCCAGATTAGGTTGTAGAATCTCTTTGGCCTCTTCGAACAGCCGAGGGATTCCCGCGTCGTGAACCCCGGAGGTGTCACCGTAAATGTTAGGGTGACTCAGCACGGTGAAAAGCTCGTGGTGCCCCAGGTGAAAACCTATGTGCGCCATGATTACTCTGAGGTTATCAACAAGCGTACGATCTATGGATTGCAGCTCGCTCCTAGCCATCTTTGTCACTTCGTATATGTCCATCACCTGGCCAAAACCCCTAGTGTCGAAGATTACAGGAATGTTGAGCTTTGCCGCCTCAACTAGAATGTCTTTCACACACGGGGAGACTATTTCACCGCCCCAGCCGTCGGATCTCGGATGAAGTTTTAACCCTCTGAGTCCCAGGCGCTCCACCATTCGGTGCAGTTCGTTTATGGCTAGCTCCCCCTCGTAGGGAACAACTCGTCCGAATCCGATCAGCCTTAGGGAGTAGGGAGCGCGAGTAACCCATCGGGCGATGTTATCGTTGGAACGCCAGTAGGTTGCCTTGCCCTCGTCCCCCTCTCTCCACTTGAACTCGTCGTTGAATGGGAAAACAACGGTCTGATCAACCGCCCATGTTCCATTCAGGGTGGCCTTCCACTTGGCGTTGGTTCGCATAAATTCGTTTAGAAAACCGTGGGGGAAGTATCTAAAAATGTGAGAGTCATCCGAGAACAGTTGTGAGAGGCGTACGCCGACCTTAACGTAGAAATCAAACGTTCCTCCGGGTGCAACAGGGTTTCTGTTGTTGTGACCGTCGACATCCGCACCAAGGTGGTGGTGGGAGTCCACAATGTAGAATCTACGGATTTTTTTAGATTCAACATCCTCAAACTCGAGCATTCATCACTCACCCTGGAGTTTTTTCTCTACTTCTCGGGACAGTCTGTCAACTTCCGCTTTTAGTATGCTCATTTCTTTGCTCCAGTTCTCGACAGGAGAAATGATGCTCGAAATGTTGTCTGTGATTTCAAGCAAGCGTTTTTCCACCGCGTTGTTTAACTCGTTGATGTTCTGGTCGAGTTTTTGGAGGGAAACCTCGAGGGAGTTTTGATTCGACTGAACTTGCTTATGGTTCTCCTCGAGCACCTTTATTGATTTTAGAAGCTCTTCTTCTCTCTGGTCAAAGTTTTTCTTCAGACTCTCCTGCTCCTCTCTCAATTTTTCCAAATCACTTCTCAGATGTGAATCAATCTTCCTCAAGCGAGTTTCAAGGTCAGAGTATTCGGCCTCCACCGCTCTCAGACGCTCATCGAACCTGCGTAACAGTTTACCAAAATTTTGAGTGAGATTTTTGAGCGTTTCCCCGAGCGAATTGAAAGTGTCGAGAAGCTGATTCAAAGTCTCACCGTCACTAGAAGGCATCATCATCGCCTTTTAATCCAAACAGATAATCAGTCACAAGATTAAACAAAGTACAAGTATCAATAGGAAGACAAACAAATTAAACATATCCCTTTAAGCACTTGTCGGGTGGATTTAGTACCAGTACTAAAAACATGTCCCCAGGGATTGAAAAAACCCGAAAAACAGAAAAACACCAAAACAACTAAGGATTATAGAGATCCACTTCCGGATGGTTTTAAAGATTATACAAAATGTTAAGACACCCTAGAAAGAAGCGTCCACCGAGCCTCATTTTAGATTTTAAGGCTCTAAAGTATGTGTAAATAGTCAACTCAAACCCGAAAAAAGCACACAGAAGAGAAGAAAACACAAGATTAAGGAGAGAAATGTTTTAAACTCATGGAATCTAATAAAAATTAAGAAAAAGTGCGAGAAAGTGATTATGATGAGCCTCGTGGTCTGGGACGTTAAAGGAAACGGAGAACTAGAGAGTATAGACCAACTCGACAAAAGCGTCCTAACAAGCGACAGAGTAGTAATAGTTGTTGCTGAGAACAACAAAAAAATCTACCTCTGGAAGGGAAAAAACAGTCCCGTACGCAAAAAATTTGTTGGGGCCCGCAAAGCGGCGGCTCTAAGATCAGAATATGGATTCGCATACAAAGTAATAGCGATGGACGAGTCAGACGAAGAAGCAGACTTCCTTGCACTAATAGGGATGAAACCCACCAAAAAACCGACACCAATAGTACAAGGGCCCATAGAAACCCCGACACCTCAGACACAAGCGGCAGCATCCACACCTGCACCAGCCCCGTCACAAGCAGCGGCACAGGCCCCGGTTGCGGAGGCACGTAGGCCAGAACCTAGGGTAGTTGTTGCCTCGCAGCCCAGGCCAAGGGTTACTACTACTACGACTACAACCGTGGCCGCGGGACCTAGCTTGAATGAAGATGAGATTATGGCTAAGCTTGAGAAAATTGAGGTTCCGAAGGGTTTTGTTAGAGAGCTTGTCATTTCGGGACATTCATTGTACGCTATTAAGGAGAGCAAAACAAGTATTTTTGGGAAAGAGAACATTGAGAGAAAGCTGGAACGTGTTAACCCACCTGAAGGTATCTTCTTGGCAGAAGACTTTATTCCGCGGGTTCTTGTGGAGAATGGTGTTGTTCAGGCCATTGAGTTTTTGAAGGAAAGGCCGGACATTGATGCTTCTGCCATTGAACCCCTCAAAGAGGAAATGGTTGCCCACCTGCGTGATTTGGTAAGCGCATTTAAGCTGGACAGTAAAAGGGATTAAAAGTAACTCAATGTATCTTGTATTTTTCTCTTATTTCTCCAGCCGCCCTCTCCTGGATTATAAGGAGACGTTTCACCAATTGCTCACCTGTCTCAGGATTTGGAATACTAAAATTCCTAAACCCACACTGAGGCGTGATGAGAGACTGTCCCAACAGAGAAACCACATCAACTTTGGACTCTAGCGGTGAGAACATTCTTTCCAATCTGTCTGCGAGCTCCCTGTATTCCGGAATGAAGCTAGCTGGGTTTTTCCTACCCCTTTGAATCTCGTATATGTTTTCTTCTCCAAACAGTTCTTCAGGTGTATTGGGTGTTAAGCCGAATGCGAAGCCCCCACCGCCCTCTAGGTATCTCTGAATCTTTTCGATTTTTGTTTTTTCGAGAGTTGCGGGGTATCGCCTCGCATCGAAAGAGAGGTAGTCTATGTCTAGTTCAAGTAGGTCGTCTATGACGGTCACCGGATTATCGCATATGTGGATGCCTTTCTTACATCGAATTCTACTCAGAACCGGGGTGATCGACTTGATCGTTTCTTTGGGGTCCGTACTGTCTTTGAGGCACAAGGGCAGTAGGGGTTCGTCTAGGAATAGTATGGTTTCCCCAGATTTGCCTACGTACCTTTTGGTGAGTTTTTGTAGTTGGTTGGCGAGCCAGTATGCAACTTCTGATGTGGCGTCCACGATTGTTTTGAAAATCTCCTCGTCGAGAAACGCCTTTTTCCTCCAGGGTAGTATCTCTACGCTGTAAGCCTCAGTGAGAGGCCCTGTTATTTCCCCCTTGATGCCCCAGATTTCTGCTCCCGTTTCATCCAGTGCCTCCTCTAGGGCGTAAAGCCCTTTGATGTACCTTTCCTCAAGCGGTAAACCGGGAGGTTCGAGACTCGCCTTTTTGAGGGCCAGTCTGCCTCTGAACTTATCTAAGCCCTCTACCACTTTGGGGTTACTGAAATCTATTTTAACGGAGCTAGACTCATAGACAAGCCCGGGAATCACGTTGTGAAACTGGAACGTCATGTCATCTTCGACCGTTTGAGGGAAGTAGGGAATCTTCGTCCCGGACTGAACAATGTCTAAAGCAGCTCGTTTCGCGTCTGCTATCGGATGGCTGCCAATTCCAGTTGAAGCTAACCGAATAACGGATACCTCCTTTCGCTAAGTGTACGATTAGCCTTTTCGGACACATTCCCAACCTCGAGAGGGAAACCTAAGGAGAAGCTTCACGCTAGTTGAATATTATGCTGATCTGTGCCTTGGGCTCCTTCTCGGCACAACAGGTTTACAGGACTTTCTCCTTATAGCGTCTACTAGGGAGTCCTCGTCGTGCACGTCACCTCTAAATAGAGTGGCGACTCGTCCTATGTACTTTGACTCGTGGGCGTCGCTCCCTCCTATCTGGGCGAGTCCCAGTTCGATGGCGGCTGTTCTGGCTTCCTTGTTAACACTTCTCCTTGAGACGTGGTTGAACACTTCGATACCGTCGAGGGGAAGCTCGAATATCCTGTTACCCAAGCTGTTTTCTGTGTTCCTGAACGGGTGCGCGGCCACAGCGACTCCTCCGAGTCTATGAATCAGGTCTATTGTATCCTCTGCGGGCAGGTTTGGGGGAGGCACTTCTGAAACACCGTACGCGAGAATGTGCCCCTCATAGGAGGTTACTTCACACCCTACGAAAACATCTATTCCGTACTTGTCCGCTATTCTCTTTGCTTTTAAGGCTCCCTCAATCGTGTCATGGTCGGTTATAGCTATTCCGGTTAATCCAAGGTCAAGCGCACACACCATAGCGTCATAGATACTGATTTTGGAACAGGGTGAAAACGTTGTGTGAATGTGCATATCTATGAGACTCATCAGAACCACTAAGCGTTTTAAGATTTTCTGGTAAGCGAATTAAAATGTTTTGTAGACATCTAGAACCATTCTTAGTTTAAATTGTTTTTGTGAACCTCTACCGTACGGGGTTCCAAACCTGTTCTGAGCGTTTGAAGAGGAGAACACTGAAATAGTTTTTCAGCCACTTCGCCACGGTTTTCCCGTATCCAAGTGTCCTCTCCCTTCTCATTGATGAGAACGCCGCAGTGTTCTTTAGGTAAACCATCCTCCCAACTTTGCCCGCTCTCCAAGCCATTTCTTGGTCCTCTGTGACAATCAGATTCTCATTAAAGCCGCCAAGCTTTCTGAAAACATCCTTTCGGTAGAAGCAGCACTTGGTCTGAGCGTGGGGCTTGCCGATAAGGTAAACAAAGCGGTAGATTAAGTTGATGAGCCTAAAGAAAACGTTTCCAAAGGATGTGCCGTCGCTGGAGTAGATGTCACATGTCCCCCCGACGACCGCCTTATCGTCGAAACATTCCAGCACTTTCTCCATGAAGTCTCTGCGTATAAAAGTGTCCGCGTCCAAGAACAGTAGGATTTCCCCCTTTGCCTTTTTTGCACCGGCGTTTCTGGCGGCCCCCGCGCCCATCCTTGGAACGTCCAAGATGCGGTCGGCGTACTTTTCGGCTATTTTCTTGGTTCTGTCCGAGCTACGGCTGTCCACCACGATGATTTCGTACATGTTTCGGGGTAAACTCTGTTCCAGAACGGATTTGAGACACTTTGGAAGGTAGTGCTCCTCGTTGAGTGTGGGTATAATAACAGAAATCTTCATCTTTGTTTCGCCATTATCAAGTCCTATCCAATTTTTGAGTTTACTATCTTATTAATGTTTGAGGCGAGGTACGGCACCGTTATCTCATTGAGCGTTATGGATCCGTGGGAACCCAGGAAGGT
>JAUQYY010000187.1 GCA_030587505.1 Candidatus Sigynarchaeota archaeon | reverse complement strand
ATTTGACAGATTAACGAAAACCTATTATAAGCGATTGCGCCCTTCTACTTTGAAGCCTGTTTCGGGGATGGTGAAAAGATGTCCAAGCTTCCCGAAGAAATTATGAAAAAGGCGGAGGTACCCCAGTTCGTCAAGGACCAACTGGAAAATGTTGTTATTCCGCCCCTGATATACGGAATAGGATACACCGACGAAGATTTGAAAAAACCCAGGATCGGAGTAGTAAACACCTGGAACGAGTTGAACCCGGGTCAGGTACACCTCAACAAGATTGCGGAGAAGGTGAGAGAGGGAATAAAGAGTGCGGGCATGACCCCCTTCGAGTTCAGCACCATTGGTCCCTGCGACGGAATAGCGCAGGGCCACGAGGGAATGAGGTTCATCCTCCCAACCAGGGAGGTCATAGCCGCCTGCGTTGAGATCATGGCCAAGGTCAATCGCTTCGACGGAATGGTTATGATCGGAACGTGCGACAAGATCGTCCCGGGACTGCTGATGGCCGCAGCGAGAATCAACATTCCAACCGCCATAATTACCGGTGGGTACCACCTGCCATACTGCTTCCCCGGAAAGATATTCGACGAGGCGGAGGAGTTCGCCCACTACGAGATAGGAAAATTCTACTTCGCCTGGCAGAGGGGAGAGATCTCAGAGGAGGAGTTTCAGAAGGCTCTCCACGGCATAGTAACTGGGCCGGGCGCCTGCCCAATGCTCGGCACGGCTGTAACCATGCAGTGTATGTCCGAGGCTCTTGGCATGTCTCTACCCTACTCAGGCCTACTGCCCGCCCTCAGCGAAGAGAAGCTCGAGTACGCCAAGAAAACGGGAGAGGCACTCAAACATCTCGTGGAAAACAAGATTACTCCCTCTAAGATCATGACCCGGGAGGCCTTTGAGAACGCGATTAGGGTTCTCCTCGCCGTAGGAGGGTCAACAAACGGCGTTCTGCACCTTCCAGCGATAGCAAACGAGCTCGACATAGAACTCCCGCTGGACCTCTTCGACGAGCTGAGCGAGAGCACACCCCAAATAGTGGCTCTCAAGCCAAACGGGCTCCGGGCGATCGAGGCGCTGGATGAGGCCGGGGGAATCCCCGCTGTCATGAAGAGCATAAGCAGCCTGCTCCACCTCGATGTGATAAACGTCACGGGAAAAACGCTTAGGGAAACGCTTGAGGGCGTCGAGGTAAAGGACAGCGAAATTATTAGACCCATGGACAAGCCATTTGCTCCGGACGGAGGACTCGTCGTATTGAAGGGAAACCTAGCACCAGACGGGGCCATAGTTAAAAAGGCGGGAACACCTCAAAGCATGTTCACCCACAGAGGTCCTGCGAGAGTGTTTGAGAACGAGGAGGAGGCCATCTACACCCTCTTCCAAGGGAAAGTGAATCCCGGAGAATGTGTAATAATCAGGTATGAGGGACCCAAGGGGGGACCCGGCATGAGAGAGATGGCTGTGCCCGGACACCTTATACAACTCTTCGGACTCGGAGAGTCAACAGCTCTGATAACCGATGGGAGATACAGCGGAAGCACCTACGGTCTCTGTATCGGGCACGTTTCTCCCGAAGCCGCAGACGGAGGCCCACTCGCAATAGTCAGAGAGGGAGACATAATCGAAATAGATATCCCTAACAAAAAACTACGATTGGACCTACCCGACGAGGAGATAAAGAAGAGACTGGAAGAATGGAAACCACCAGAACCAAAGTACACGAAGGGGCTTCTGGCATGGTACTCCCAGCACGTAACCTCGGCGGATAAGGGTGCAATTCTGAAACCAAAACCCTGAGAGACACCACAAACGCAAAAATCCTTGTTCTATCTGTAGCCCCTTTTTTGGGGGGACGAGAGCCCTTAAAGTTTAAATGATCCGAAGAGTTCACGCGGTGCATAAACAAGCGAGGAAGGGGCTTGCCGCTTCCTCCTCTAACTTTTGAAACGATAGTACTGTATTACGGGTAGTGTTGAAGGGGGGAACTAGAATTTGTTGGCAAGGTTTTTCGCTAATTTTTGCGCCTCATCAACTATTGAGTTTATTATCTCCTCCGCGGATTTTATCTCTCTTATCATTCCGCTTGACATGCCCATTATGTATACCGCGTTGTCCAGGTCGCCTTCCTGTATCGCCTTCCGCATCAGATTCATCTGTTCCATGGGGTCGATTACTCCTCCCCTTTCGTTAACGTACTTGTTTCTCCAGACGCGTGAGGAAAGGGTTCCGATTTTCGCCACCACTGTGTTGTCGTCCTTGGATTCGATGACAGCCCTCTTGTAGTCTTCACTCACGGGCGCCTCCTTTGAGCATATGAACCTTGTGCCCATCAGGATGCCCTCGGCTCCCAGAGCCAGTGCGGCAACAAGACCTCTACCGTCGGCTATCCCTCCCGCAGCTATGACGGGAATACTAACCGCGTCAACAACTTGGGGTATTAGGGCCATAGTTGTCACGGCGTTTTCCGAGACGATTCCGCCGGCTTCTCCACCCTGAGCGACGAGCATGTCAACCCCCATCTGCTCAACCTTCTTGGCGATCCTGGCGGTTGGAACCATGTGCAAGTGAACCATGTCAGCGCCCCTTATCTTTTCGAGTAGAATCTTGGGGCTCCCCGCGGAGGTGAACACAACGCTGACCTCCTCCTGGATTAGAATATCGACGACCTCGTCCGCTTTGGAGATAGCTATAGGCACGTTCACCCCGAAGGGCGCATCCGTGAGTTCCCGCGTCCTCTTTATCTGTTCCCTCACCTCACTTGGTGAGATAAACGCGGCGGACAGCATGCCAAGCCCACCTGCGTCGGAAACCGCCGAAACCAGCTCCGGCTTGGATATCAAACCCATAGGAGCCAAGAGAATCGGATACCTTACACCCAGCATCTCATTAACCCTAGTCTTTAACACGATTCTCAACTCCTTTCAAGATTCAGTCTGTTACGTATAAGCTCAGAACCTAGTTACACGATATATGGCTTGGTTGCTGAGTTTAAATTCAGTAAAGACTTAAATAATAAGTTATGGGGGAAAATATTAAAAAATTGTTTCTGGAGGGAAGAAATTTTGATTATTGACGCGCACTGCCATATAGTGGACAGGGACTGGTATCCGGAGAGGTGGTGGATTGAGCTAGCCAAGGTTTTCGTCGCGCCAGTAAAGCATCTACTCGGCGTGGAAATGACACCCAAGCAGATAGTTGAGGATATTATGCCTAACTTCTACGACCCCACGGGTGAAAAGTTAATCGCGGAGATGGACAAATCGGGGATTGATGTTACGGTGATATGCGCACAGGACTACGGTCTACTCCTGGGGGATCCCAAAGTGTCCATAGAGGAGCAGAACCAGATCTTCGCAGAGGTTCAGAAAAAGTACCCCAAGAGAATCCTGGCGTTTGCCAGCGTGGACCCCCGCAGACCCGGAGCCGACAAGCTCATCAGGCGGTGCTTCGAGGAGTGGAAGATGAGCGGACTTAAGATCCATCCATCCACCGGATTCTACCCGAACAGCAAGGAGGTCTACAAACTGCTGGACATCGCAAACGAATACAAGAAACCCGTTCTATTCCACACAGGTCAGATCGTTCAGCCCCTCAGGTCGAAGTACTGCAACCCAATGTTCCTCGACGACGTCTGTCTGGACTACCCCAACCTCTGGATACAGGCCGCACACATGGGATTCGGCTGGCGATACGAGTTATATCACCTAGGTTCGTGCAAAACCAACCTCGTAGTCGACTTCTCCGGCTGGCAGGTACTCGCCCAGACCAATTATAACAGGTTCTGCTACGCCCTACGAGAATGCCTGGATGAGTTCACAGCCGAAAGAGTTCTTTGGGGGACAGACAACCCGTAACTCAGAACCGCGGTCCCCGATAAGGACTGGATTCAAATG
>JAUQYY010000158.1 GCA_030587505.1 Candidatus Sigynarchaeota archaeon | reverse complement strand
CCTTCTACATAGCCATGGTGCTCGGCCTGTTCCTCATAGCCACGTTCTACTTAATACTGCTCTACCCGCTCCAGGCCAACTACGGAGTCTTCATCCAGGTCTACGATTTCCTCACATACTCCAAGGACCCAATCTTCGGCATGCTGTGGTGGTCACTACCCCAGTTCAGCGGCCAGCTCTCGTGGCTTAGCGGCTGGGGAAGCCAGCTACCAAAGGACACCTTCCAGTACTGGATACAGTACGGTGCCTGGCTCTACGCCGGGAAGACCCCGACGCCGATTCCCGCGAGCGTCCCGCTCTTCGCAGCCCCCCTGAGCGGCCTCAGCTGGCTCGGACTGTTCATAATCGGCGCCGGTGTACTCTGGCTGGTCAACTCCATTATGCCCATGCTGCTCACGACCTCGAGGTACCTCTTCGCCTGGAGCTTCGACAGGGTTTTACCCACAAAGATCAGCACTCTCAACGAGAGGACAACCACCCCCATATACGCTATCGGCATCTCAATGATAATAGCGTGCATCGGAGTTGTTCTGAGCTACTGGAGCGCTTTCCAGGCTGCGATGAACACCGTTTTCCTCGGCATCCCGGCGTTCGTGCTGACCATCTTTGCGGGTCTCAGGTTCAACGCGAGAAGACCCGACCTGGCTGAGCAGACCTACAGTCCAAAGATCGGAAGATTCTCCGTGCTGAGCATCTGCGGATCCATAGCGGTGTTCACCGTGATACCCCTAGTGGTGGCGGCGATAGCAACTTTCCAACTCAGCTCACTCATGATGATAATCGTAGTCTACCTAACCGGAGCAATAATATACGTGTACATGAGACGCAGGAACAGGAAAGCCGGCGTAGACCTCGACGCCATCTTCAGGAGCATCCCCCCAGAGTAGATTCCATTGACCCAAAGCATTCCATAACCCAAAACATCTTCCCTCCCCTATTTTTTGGGCCAATCACACTCTCCCCGCTGGTCTGCGAAGTTAGGTGAAGTTTCCACCTTTTTCGCTTCGGCGAAACACAAGTTTTTTAAACCGTTTTCCTTTCGGTTAATTTACGGAAAGGCTGCACCATACCCTCAGTGAGGGATTATCCTTAAAATTTTAGGAGAGGCCCCAGACGTTTTTTGACCCTTTGGAACTGGCTAGGAAAATGGAACCCGTTGTGGTTAGGGGAGAAATGAAAAAGTATTACCGTTTCAGGGGAGGAAGGTGGTATGGAGGGATCGCAACGGCGGACTGTTGTGGGTGTCCCCTGCGATGCGTGTTCTGCTGGGGTGCGGAACCCAGGGATAATCCTCGGAGGTGCGGCGAGTTTTACACCCCCGAACAGGTTTTCAAGAAACTGACGGGAATCGCTAGGAAGAGGGGATACACCATGCTGCGTATTAGCGGCAACGAGCCCACCCTTGGGAGGGAGCACCTCTTCAGGGTTCTGGAACTGGTTGATCGGACAGGCTACCTCTTCATTCTTGAGACCTCGGGAGTGCTCATAGACACGGAGTACGCTGAGCGGTTGTCCGAGTTTGAAAATGTTCACGTAAGGGTCTCCCTCAAGGGAGCGAGCGAGGAGGAATTCTCAACGCTCACGGGAGCCAAACCCGAGGGCTTTCAATTACAACTGAACGCTCTGAGGAACCTTGTGGACCAGGGAGTGTCGTGCCACGCGTCAGTAATGTCCTCCTTCAGCACAAGGGAAAACATGCAGAAACTACTCAACAGGCTAGCGGAAATAGACGCAAGATTAGCCTCCGAACTAGAACAAGAAATAGTGATTCTTTACCCCAGGGTAGCGAAGCGACTAGCTCGAGCCGGCATAAAGCCCTACACCAGCTACACACCCTAGTGCTGTCGGCGTATACATTCCCGCGGTTTCTTCTCAATGCTTCTATTGAACCTAATTCTAGACATAGAATCTCTTGCTCAAACCTGTTAAGAACAGGAAAGCAAAACCCTCATGGAGAGATTCTATTCTCTATGCACGAAGAACTTAAAGAAGAGAGGGTTGTTGTGTTTGGATGGTTGATTATATCTTTGTGTCGTTGTTTGTTGGAGGATAGTTTTTTATTGGTGTTTTTGCTAGTTTTTGTGTCTCTGCTGGTGGTGATTTTTTGTCCTGGGATCTTACCTTTAAGCGTGTTCTGGAGCGCTACGGTGGAAACGGTGTAAATGTTTTTGGGGGGTATAGAAGTCGGGAAGGTTGCTCTTCGAATCGACGTTCTGGTTAGGTGTGAGCGGAGCGTTCTTCCCCTGAGCGGGGTTGGGGCGCTTGGTTTTCTTTTTTCCCGTTTTTCCGAGTTTAACGTCTTAGAGTTTAAGAGTAAGGGGGAGAGGATTGGATTAGACACCTTGTGTAAGCTTCTCGCTTACGCAGCTCTGTATGTGGCTGAGAACCGGGTTTCCTTCCCCGAGGAGGATGTCACAGCGTGGCTCGTCGCCTCAAAGACGCCGGTGAAGCTGCTCAGACGGTACAAAGGACTCGGACTTCTACAAAGGCTTGAGGAAGGTGTCTACCTGGTTGCGGGGTTTCCATTCAGAGTCTTCGTGGTTGCAATCGGCGAACTGAGGGTTGAGCCCGAAAACTACCCGCTCTTAATCTTCTCCTCGGGGAGAACGCTAAGAGAATTTCTGAGGCGTGTCATCAGGGAGCGCAACCAAGAATATTTAAGTATAGGGTTCCTTCTTTACTATGATGAGGTGGTGAGAATAATGGCGGAGGAACAGGTAGCCCTGGACCCAACCTCGATAAGCATAAGAAAAGCCGTGGAATCAATAGGAATAAGCAGGGTGGTTGAGGAGATAGGCCTAAAGAAACTCATAGAGGAGGTCGGACTGAAAAAAGTCGTGGACGAGATAGGCCTGGAGAAGATTATAAGGAGAGTCGGAGTGGAGAGAGTGAAGAGGGCTTTGAAGAGAATTGAGGGTTCCTAGGGAGTGAATGCTCTCCGCGTTCATTTTTTAAAGATTTTTCCACAGAACTTCTTTCTTTCACCGTTAACAATTCAGGCTTCCGCCTAACCCACCTGGTCTTTTCCGTGATAAGGTAAGCCCTCATGTCATACTTCGTGGCGAAGTAAATCAGTTGGATTACGTTTCGGAAAAAAGCTTTTTCTTCTCTAGGTTTAACTCCAAAACGAGTGGAAAACAAAATGAGGTTATATATTCTTGGGTGAGTTCAGTATATTGAAAATTAGTGTGGTAGGTGATACCCTTAAGTAAGATTAAGGGCACGTCCTTCCTCTTGGCGAACAGAAATGACAATGGGTGAATTGTTGTTTCTGGGCTTAATAGTTTTCTGCTCGTTCTGATCCTGATTCGTGGACGCACCCGTTCAACAGGCGGCTCCGTGCCCCTCACCCTTGAGAAGGCATTCACCACCCCGGGGGACTCGGCTCCTGCCCGGCGGAGTGGTGGAGATACTGTGCTACGCAGTCCTCAGGAGGCCGAGGGGACAGGTACCCGGCGTGGATGATAGCGCTGCACACCGTCATCCAGTGCTCCGTGGGAACCTTCACCTCGTCGCTTAGGAGCGTTGTGACCAGACGCTGGGCGAAAACAGACCAAAACACTTGAGAGGTTATTTTCTATGCACGAAGAACTTTTCGCACCGTAATTCGTCCAACGGTTCAATCGTTCCCCTAGCAGACCCAAAAGACGTATGCAAAAAGTGATAAGTGGAACCAAAGCATCAGAAATGCAAACACGAAGAATTAAAAAAGCGCATGGTGGAATCGGTATCAAGTAATTTGGAGGAATTAGTTGATGAATGAACCAGTAATCGTAGGTTATTTGAGAACCCCGGTTTCTAGATCACGTCCGAGACAGCCAGAGAGAGACGTCTTTAACAGCATTCGTGCCGACGACCTGGCCGCGATGGTGATAAGAGAGGTTGTGAAGCGGACGGGAATAGACCCAAACGACATTGACGACTGCATCTTCGGCTGCGCGAACCAGACGGGTGAGCAGTTCACCTACGGGGGGCGAATGTTCAGCCTCTTGGCGGGTCTCCCACTCGAGGTTCCAGCCATGGGTGTTGACCGCCAGTGCGCCTCAGCCATGTCCGCTATTCACATCGGAGCCATGGAGATTATGTGCGGCTACTCCGATGTCATCGTAGCCGGCGGAGTTGAACACATGACCCACATCCCCATGGGCCACGGAGTGAACCCGAACCCCAGGGCCCTCAAGGAGGAGAAGAGGTTCGACTGGCTGGTCGCCATGAACATGGGTCTAACCGCCGAGAAGCTGGCGGAAGAGTCGGGAATACCGAAGGAGGAGCAAGACAAGTGGGCTCTCCGCAGCCACAAGCTAGCAGCCAAAGCGCAGGCCGAAGGGTTCTTCAAGGGAGAAATCATACCGGTCGAGGTAACCCTTCCCGACGGAACCAAGAAGATAATCGA
>JAUQYY010000156.1 GCA_030587505.1 Candidatus Sigynarchaeota archaeon | reverse complement strand
TCCTTCTCCCGCTCCTCGATAAGAGCGTCGAGCAGCATGGGCACGTCCGGCTGTTCGGGTGCTACTCTAAAGTTTACCCCGAAGCTTCCCTTCGCCTTTCTTCCCACTTCCCTGACGGCTCCCATCATCCTCTCCTTAACATCGTTGAACGCCTTGTTCTTGATTTCCTCGTCCTCGATGATTGCGAGGATACCGTACTCGGGGGCTGGCGCCGGGTGGCTCACCATCCCGAAACCCCCAGCGCTCGCCACCGCGGCCGCGAGCTCCTTCGTGTCAAAGGGACCCATGGCCGCCTGAATGATGGGGTACTCTATCTCCAGCATGTCACAAATTTCCGTCCTGATCATGATAACACCCTCAAGTCTTCAATTAACTTGGCAACAACCTTCTAAGGTTTAGTGTAGGCTTTTGTTTAATAGACTCAATCAATTTATTAAGGTTGCGCTTTTTCACACGGAGTGTTAAAAAGCAGTGTCGACCTGAAAAATTTAACACCAGAACCGAACAAACCCTTGTTACAGAGCTAAATATGGGAACCCTTTTGATGTTTAGTATTTTAGAGAGTTACTGGTGATGGTGTGAGAAGGTTTAGAAATATTGAATATTATTTGATTTTTTTAACCGTAATAATATTAAATATTCAATAGTACTACACATAATATCTGTATTTTATAGAAAAAATTTAACCCAATACGCCTCTGTCTTCCTTCAACAGGTTCTACACATTTTTTTATTTCGGAAGGATTAGAATGGAAGACTTGAGAATCATAAGCTCTGGGTTATCCTTTTTGGACAAACTGTTGGGTGGAGGATTCCTGTCAAACTCTATCGTTGCCATCTCCCATCAGATCGGGGTAGGTGCTGGGAGCTTTTCCAACGGATGGTGGCCAGTCACTATGATGACAAATTTCACTTTATACTAATTACTTTTCACTTATCCCCGGAAGAGTACCTGGATCGTGCAAAGTGTTCATCCTACAAGTCCGGATTTCTTAGAGAAATCGAGAGAATGGGTTCGAACGGCAGCCTGACCGTTATAGATTGTTTCAATATACCCAACAACAAAAGGTACTCGAAGATAGAAGATGTGCACTACGTTTCTAATCCTTCCAGTGTTGACGAGCTTCTCTCTGTGATGTCCAGGGTTCGGGGGAGCGTTTCTAGGAATAAGCGTGTGTACTGGATTTTTTCCAACCTGACGAATATGAGTGTCAGCGTTCCTGAGACTAACTTGTTAAAATTTTGCAGAAGGGCTTTCCGCTTCCACAAGATGCGTGGAGACCTAGCTTTCTATCTTTTGAACGAGTCTGCTCACACAGACAATTTTTTCGCCAAGTTGTACCAGTTGGCGGATGTTTTCATCAGGCTTATTGCGGAGGAGAAACCGAGCAGGTTTGAACACGGTGTTCAGGTGATTAAGAGCATTTTTCCTTTCCAATCAAAAAAATTCTTTTTCGATATCAACGAGATCGGAGTCTTCGAAAAAGGCAAAAAACCCCGAGCCACAAATAAAATTTCTTTCAATAAGACCGACGTGATAACTGAGAACAATACGCGAGAGGGGAATTCCAAGCTTATTAAGACAGGTATTCACGTTTTGGATTCCCTTCTTGGGGGAGGTATTTTATCAAACTCCATAATAGTCGCTTCTTTTGGATATAGCGTTAGACCCTTAGAATCCATTCATCACATCTTCCAGAACAGGTTTACAGATTCAACACATGTCATACTGGTTAACTATCACTTCCTGTTAAGGGAGTACGAGATTCGCACGAAGGTTTTGGAGCAGAGGACCGACATCCACAAAGCGCCTCTGAAGAGCTTCTCGTATGGTAACGCAAGCATTATCGATTGTTTCAACGTACCTCGAATCGAAAACGATGACAGAATAAACGATGACAGGATGAAGAATGTTTATCGTGTCTCCACCCCCTTCGATGCGGACAGACTTTTATCGGTGATGACAAGGGTTAGAGATAGCGTTCCTAAGGATAAAGATGTTTTCTGGATTTTTTACAGCCTAACGGATATGAACATCGGATTACCCGAGGACGAAGTGCTAAAGTTTTGTAGGAGGGCTTTCCGCTACCACAAGTGGTGGGGTGACCTGGCGCTCTACACTATCAACGAACGAGCTCACACCGAAATGTTCAGGGCGAAGCTCTACCAACTGTCGGATGTCTTCATCAACTTTGTCTCGGAGGAAACTCGAGGGGGGATGGATACAAGTATCCAGATCCTGAGGAGTCCCTTCGGTTACAGTTCGAAAAGAACCAGATACTTTTTGGATGAGAGGGGGCAGATTCAATTCTTGGAGGATTAGGTTCTCCCCGGGTTTCGGTATCCTAGTTTAGGAAGTCTTTCGAGATTTTTCATTCTGCAAAAGATTAATTAGCTTTGGGTTTCTTACCCTATCTCAACCCGTTTGGTGGTGGTAGATGATGCTCACTTTTGAGCGTGAACAGAAGATTTTTGAGATAGGTAACGTTAAGGTTGGCGGTAAGCCCGGAGAGCTGCCAACTGTTCTGATCGGGTCAATATTCTATGACAGGCACAAGATTGTCAGCGACCCTGCGGAGGGCGTCTTTGACAGGAACAGGGCTGAGGCGCTTATAAACAGGCAGGAGGAGATGTCCGACAGGACCGGGAACCCCCACATGGTGGATGTGGTGGCCTCGAGTGAAACCGCCATTGCCAAGTACATCGAGTTCGTGGCCGGAGTCACAGACGCTCCCTTCTTCGTTGACAGCACAGCAACCGAGATTAAGATAGCAGGACTGAAATACTGCGCCGAGGTTGGATTGCTTGACCGAACAGTTTATAATTCGATCACCTTCCACGTCTCCGACCAAGAAATAGAGGAACTCAAAAACATCGGTATAAAATCCGCGATCCTACTCGGTTACAACCCGAGAAACGTGAGACCCCAGGGGAGAATCGAACTGCTAAAGGGCGACGAGAACAAGAAGGGACTGCTGCAGTACGCCGAGGAGGCCGGAATAAAAAACATCCTGGTTGACGCAGCGGTTCTGGATGTTCCAAGCATCGGCATAGCGTCCGAAGCGGTTAGACTCATAAAAGCGGAGCTTGGCCTCCCTAGCGGTGGGGGGCCACTGAATGCGGTTCTCGAGTGGAAGAGAGTAACCGAACTCGGAGAACACGCAAAAAGGGTTTGCGCAGCAACAGCCGTAACGTCAATGGTACAAGCTGGAGCAGACTGGGTCCTGTACGGGCCAATATACAACGCTGATGTAGTGTTTCCAGCCGTGGCGATGGTAGACTCCACGATAGCGTACACGAACTCAAGGATGCGTGTCATCAGCATTCAGACTAAGAATCACCCACTCTACAAAATATTCTAACCCCTCAAATCCTCGGTCAAAATAG
>JAUQYY010000155.1 GCA_030587505.1 Candidatus Sigynarchaeota archaeon | reverse complement strand
TCAAGTACTAGCCTCCATCTATTTTTCACATCACTCACTTTTCTTCTACTGTGTTCTTTCGACACCGCTTAGAAGGGATTTTTGATTTTTTTAATTGTAAACCCGACTTTTTCATATTTTAAATTGTTTTTAAGTATTTCCTATCCTCAATTGTTTTAGGGTGTGATACTTTTCTTGTGTAACAATTATATTTCCTTAATGCTTATTGGATAATTAGTGTTGAAACGGAGGAGCGTTAGAAAATATGTGGAAGCTAATTCGTCCTGACTCGTTCAGTGTTTGGAAAAATAATACTGTTCGTGAAAGACTCTGGAGATACTATGAGGTGTTTAACGACAGACTCTACGCCAAGTTTCTAATCGCTTCGAAGGTTGGTGCGGATGTAGACCTTGGGGCTGAAACGGGGAAGCTGTGGAGCGTGCACGATAAGACTAGCGGTGTTTTCAGAAGCCTGCTGAAGCGGGTCGATGCGGGTGAGGTAAAACTGGAAGAGTTGGATTCTCCGCGGGTTTCCTACTTAGATGTTAAGGTTGAACTCAGCCGAAGGATTTTGTCGGAGTGCCACTTTTGTGAAAGGCGATGCGGCGCCAACAGGCTGATGGGTGAGAAGGGATTTTGCCGATTGGGCGCAGAATCTTACGTGTCATCAGCGTTCCTGCACACTGGTGAAGAGGCTCCCTTGGTTCCCTCTGGCACAAACGCTTGAGAGCCGGTAGGCTCCCTGCGGTGCATTCTTCTTCTCCAGCTGCACGTTCAAGTGCGTATTCTGTCAGAACTACGATATTTCGACGAACCCGCAAAATGGTGTTGAAACTTCGGGAGAGAGTCTTGCGCGAATCTCCAGAGATTTGAAGAGAGAGGGTGCAAGAAACATAAACTATGTCGGGGGCGACCCAACACCGAACACCCATAATATTCTGGTGTGCATTAGAGAAACCAAAACAAACATACCACAGCTATGGAACTCCAACATGTACTGCTCTAAAGAGTGTATGAAACTCCTACTTGATGTCATGGATTTTTGGCTCCCCGATTTCAAATACGGGAACGATGAGTGTGCCAAACGACTGAGCAGAGTTTCAAATTACTGGGAAATTGTTTCCCGAAACCATAAAATGGCTCACGACGAAACAGTAGAGCCTGGAACCTCAGGCATGATTATAAGACACCTCGTTTTGCCAGGACATATTGAGTGTTGCACCGTGCCGGTTCTCGAATGGATAGCTAAAAACTGCCCAAAAGCTCTGGTCAATATCATGGAGCAGTATCGCCCACTACACGAGGTACCTAGAAACAAGGAATTCTCAGACATAGACAGAAGAGTGACCTACGAAGAGATGCAGCAAGCATACAGAATTGCAGATGAATTAGGGATCATTTGGCAACCAGTATCATAACAGGTCAAAAGGAACTACCCCTCTACCGTTTTCACTATGAACGGTGAAAAAGAAATTACTCTTCACTCTAACAAAAATAGGATGAAGGTTTTCTCCAGCGGAGATTAGCACCGATTTCGGATAACGCTAAACAATAAGGAGTCTCGTCAAAATGTTCCTTTCCTAACAGTTCGCTTCCCGCTTAAATCCGTATCGACGGGCTTCTAAAAATTATTGTCTTTCCCCAACAAATATAAATGAAGAATGTTTTTAAACGCGCTCCCCTTCTGATTATTTAATCCATGCAAAGAAAATATCGGCTCTGTATTAGAACTAAAAAATGGGTATCGCGGCATGTTCCATGTACATATTTCCATGATAATATAAATCGTCTTTAACTCTCTTTGATAAATAGTTTGCATCGGTTTGATGAGAGTTTCAGTCCATTCGAGCCGTCTATTCTAAACTTTTGGAAGATAAATTTTTATCGAATCCGGATTAGATTGATGTTAGAGAAGGGTTGATGAGTGTTGCTTGAAAAAACAGTAGTACCTGGTCCTAGTTCCCAGCTCTTAGGGTTACGCCTCTCTAGATATTTGAACTCAAGTGCGGTTCCCCTGGAGTTTAAGACCTTCCCCGACGGAGAAAGATACATTAGAATTAAAGAGGAGTTGAGAAACTGTCACGCCATTGTTGTTCAGTCTACAACTCCGCCTGATCCAAACAGGAGTATAATTGAACTCTGCTTCCTACTCGAAACTCTCAAGGAGTTGGGCGCGGAGAAGGTCACTGCTGTAATTCCCTATTTTGCTTATGCTCGTCAGGATAAAAGATTTCTTCCCGGTGAAGCCATTAGCGGGAGAATAGTTTGCGATATGGTTCAGAACTCAGGAGCCGACGAGGTCATAACAGTGGATATTCATAACAAAAGGATTCTGAAAAATTTCAAGATTCCCGCTAAGGATGTTAGCGCCGTCCCTCTTCTCGGCGATTATCTGAATAAATTTAAGCCAGATAATCCCCTGATCATTTCACCGGACGAGGGGGCGATTGAGAGGGCTAAAATGCTTTCGGAGTTTATGGACGCTGAGTACGTGAGTTTTAGTAAATTCCGGGATAAGCATACAGGTGAAATCGAAATCGAGATGAAGGAAATCAATGTCGTTGACCGCGATGTAATTATAGTGGATGACATCATAAGCACTGGTGGAACGATGGCGCGTGCGGTTGAGATCGCTAAGAGTCAGGGTGCTAATCGGATCTATACGGTGTGTACTCATGCCATTTTGGTTGGTGACTCCCGTTTTAGAATTCTTAATGCGGGGGCGAATGAAATAATCGGAACAGATACTGTTCCTAGCGATGTTAGTCTCGTGTCTGTTGCTCCGGTCATTGCTGAGGCGTTGGAAGAGTGATGCAGGACCAATTTTACGTTTTGTCGGGGGAGCACCCAACGATTCCAAGTGCTGAGTGTTTGGCTATCCTTGAGAGCCTGAACATACCCTATAGAGCGGAGAGGTACGACCAGGTACTAGTTTTGAGAGCGGGGAAGGAGAGCTGTAAACGGATAGCTGAGAGAGCAGCGATGGTTCATAGGTGCTGCGTTTTGCTCACCAAGTGCGAAGCAAACATGGACCAGATAATGGCCAGAATTAGGAAAATAGATTTTCAGAGATATATCTCTTCCGAAAGTACCTTTGCCGTCAGGGTAAAAAGGATAAAAAGATATTCCCCTAAGTTGAGTTCACTCAGTCTTGAGAAAAAAATTGGAGAACTCATCCATACCGACACAGGGGCAAAAGTGAATCTCAGGAATCCTGAAACACTTTTTTACGGGGTTTTAACTGAAGGTGTATTCCTTTTCGGTAGGAGTGTTTGTGAGTCCGAAAGAAAAGCACTGAATTCGAGAAAGGCCAAGTTTAGACCCTTTTTCGTTCCCAGTTCTATGAACCCCCACCTCGCGAGAGCTATGGTTAACCTGTCTCGGGCAACTCCTAAAGGGATTTTTTGCGACCCTTTTTGCGGCGCCGGAGGGATTTTGATTGAGGCTGGGCTTATAGGGTGTAAAATTGTCGGCTCGGATATCGATTTGGGGATGGTTAGGGGAGCGGAGAAAAACCTTAAGCATTTCCAAGTAGAAGATTGGAACATTCTCCTGGCCGATGCCAAAAACCTACCCCTAAACAGAGCTGATAGTATAGCAACAGATCCTCCTTATGGAACATCCGCGTCGACCAAGGGTACTAGCCCCGAAAAACTAATTGCAGATTTCTTGGAAGAGTTAGCCAAAATATCTGGTCCGATCGGGCATATTTGTATAGGCGCTCCCTTGACGATAGACTTGTGTGAATACGCTGGAGAGGTTGGTTTGCGGGTAATAGAAAAGCATTTGATTCGGGTACACAGTAGTTTAACTCGTCAAATCATAGTGCTAAGGAAGTGAGGGAATCGCTAAAAGTAATAATTTTGGGTACCTCTGGGGGGATTCCAACTGTTGGGCGGAACCTTCCAGCGATTGCCATAAAGAAAGACAGGGAAATTATTCTGTTCGACTGTGCTGAGGGGACGCAACGACAAATGGGAAGGGCGAAGCTAAGTGTGAGCAGGATTAACAAAATTTTCATCACGCATCTCCACGGCGACCACATAATGGGAATCCCTGGAATTTTGCAAACACTCTCACTTCTCGGGAGAAAGAAACCTCTCAGCATTTATGGGCCAGAGGGTGTCGCGGCTTTTATTAAGGCGATAAAATCCACTGTGGAATTCACGCTAACATTTGACGTTTACATTCATCAGGTAAGTGAGGGCGTAATATACGAAGCACGTGACTACCTTATTGAATGCGCCAAAACCGAGCACACCAACTCCTCGTTTGCTTACGCTTTCATCGAAAAAGAAAGACCCGGAAAATTTCACCCGGAGAAGGCCAAGGCTCTCCAAATACCAATGGGGCCACTCTGGAAAAAATTGCAGTGCGGGGAGACAATTACACTGCCTGACGGCAGAAAGATAGAACCCAGAGAGGTAGTGGATCCTCCGCGGCCGGGAAGGAAAATTGTGTACTCCGGGGATACGGCTCCCTGCGACTCTGTCAAACAGCTAAGTAAAAACGCAACCCTACTAATACATGAGAGTACCTATGGAGAAGATTTGGAGGAAAAGGCGTTAGAAACAAAACACAGCTCTGCAGCGCAGGCTGCAAGGATAGCTAAGGAAGCTGGCGTGCAAAAGTTGGTATTAACACACATAAGCCAAAGGTACTCAAATCCCGATGAACTGCTAGAACAAGCTAGGAGAATCTTCCCAAACACCGTCATTGCGGAGGACCTAATGGAGATAACTTTGAGCTAATGGAAACGGAGTGCCCTGATAAATTATGAATTGATAAGAGTTTTTAGGTAGTGCACGCTGTTGTAGGCGTCCTCCAAATTATTATTCTCAACTACTATGCATCCGTCAAACTCTAACTCTTTGAGAGAGCTGATCACCGTTTCCCAATTAACCATGCCTTTCCCGACCTGTAGGTGGGCGTCTTTTTCGCCTCTGTTGTCGTGCGCGTGGACGTGAGTAATGTACTGTCCAACGTTGTTTATGAATTCCATTACTCCGCCACTCTTTTGGGCGTGGCCAATGTCTAGGCACAGGCCTACACTGAAGCTTTCAAGCTCTTGGAATAGTCTCTCAACATCCTGAGTTTTTATCACGAGAAAGGGGTAAGGGGGCGCCATGTTTTCAACAGCGATTTTGGGTGAGCCGAGTTCCTCCGAGAGCTTTGCCAGGTGCTTTATTGAATTTATCAGACTCTTCCATGCTATTTCGGGAAAGTGCACTGTGAAGGGTGAGAGCAATCCTGGGTGGGTGATGAATACTTCTGCTTCTAGGGCGTGTGCTCTTTCAAGAGCCCTATCCATAAAGTCGAGTAAAACTGATTGGAGGGGTTCAGGTGAAGCTAAGTTTATACCTGCAAACGGCGCGTGAACGGTGAATGATACTTTTGATGTTGAAGCCGCATCCTTCAGAGCTTTTATACGCTCTGGATTTAGGAAGTGGAATCCCTCCTCGATAATTTCCCAGCAGTCTAGCTCTAAGCTTTCTGGAGCGTTCTCAACTGCCTTCACAATCTCGCTGAACTGGCTTTTTATGAAAGGCATGGTGGATATTCCCAATTTAATGCGGGTCAACTCGTATTCTTCCCCTCAACCATCAATCGGTGGCTCTCTTTCCAACGGCTTCCCATCAACCGTTTTGGGGCAGAGCCAGTCCACTAGCTCTTCTATCTTTGTGCTTCTGATGGTTACCTTTATAGCCCCCATAGGTGATTCCGCTTCCGGCTGGCAGAAGTGGATTTTTCCCATGAAGGCGGCTTGTTTGTGAACGTGGAAGGTTACGGTGTCCCCCACTATTTTTTTTCTCATAATTTTTCTCGCGGATTCTACTATGAGCTGGTCTCTCAAGCATTGGTATATTTTTAAAACTCCTTCTAATCCTTGGGCCTTTCCACGAAGAATGCTCTTTCCTTCCTCTATTGAGAGTGAATAGGGCGTGTCAACAATCGTCTTTAATGCTTTTTCCACCTTTTCGACGCTCTCGGTTGGATACACCGGTGCTTCGACTTCTAGTTCTATCACTTTATTATCCTCTCCAGAATAGTTCGCATATTTCTTATTAATTCTTCTTCGCTTCCCTCGTTCACGATAACATGGTCTGCCATGGCGATTGCTGAACCTATGCCGTAGTTCAGTTCCCTCGCATCTCTTTCATGGAACGTTTTGTAATCCTTCGCGTCGTCTGCGCGCTCGCGTTCGTAGAGACGTTTGAAGCGGGTTTTCGGAGATGAGTGGATGGCGATAAGTGTGAAATCGGGAAAATTTTCCTTGAACAATTCTAATTCTGCGAGGCTTCTAATACCCTCAACAAGAACCACGTTGGCCTTTTCCTGCTTAATTTTGGTTAAGGTTCTCTCTGCGATAGCCTGCGGCCCCTCCTCCTCCCTCAGTCCCATCGAGACCTTACCCACGTTTTCTGGGTTTTCTTCCAAGCCTCTTGCCCTTACCTCTTCACGAACCACGTCGCCCATCGCAACTACCGGTATCCCCATATCTCTCGCTACCTTAACTGCTAATGTCTTACCGCTACCTGGCATACCAACAAGGGCTATGATTTTTTTCAAAACCCACTCACCTGGCTAATCTTTAGAAAAAGCCGATCAAACGCTTCATGGGTCAAGCGGTTTTCGCTTCCGTTTATGTGAACATTTTTGGTTTTTCTTTTGAGGTTTTCTCATTGAGCTGCTTGAGTACTGAGTCTAGTATCTCCTGCGTTACACACCTCTCGTTTTGTAGAATCGCCTTGTGAAGCGCCGCCTTCAAGATTTTGTCCTTGAGGTCCCTTCCGGAGAATCCCTCGGTTTTTCTCGCGATTTTTTTCAGGTCTGCCTTTACTGGTAGTGGCATTTTTGATGCGTAGAGCCTGAGTATTTGTTCACGCTCCTCAGCGTTGGGAAGCTTGAATTCAATCTCCTCTTCGAACCTGCTTTTTATCGCCTTGTCCAGCATTGCGGGATTATTCGTGGCTCCGATGCAAACCACGCCAAGATTAGCGCTCAGTCCATCCAGCTCCGCTAAAAGAGCGCCGACTATCTCTGACACGTCGCCCCTAATGCTCTGGAAGCTGCGATCCAGCCCGATGGCGTCTATTTCATCCAGATATATGACACTCGGCGCGCTGTCTGCGGCTATTTTGAAAACCTGATGCACTCTTCTCGAAGCATCTCCGACGTTGACTCCGATTAGATCGGTGGATTTTATCAGGTAGAAGGGTGCGTTTGTTTCGTTTGCTAGAGCCTGAGCCATCATGGTCTTTCCTGTTCCGGGAGGACCGTAGAAAAGGATGTTCCTTGGAGCCCATTCTCCGAAGGCTTCAGGGTTCTCCAGGTACTTTTTGATTATTAGACATTTGTTCTTCGCCTCCCTCTGGCCTACTATGTCTGAGAAGTGAACCTTGAGCTTTTTCTCCTCTGTTAGGGTTTTCCTTTTCAGTATGAAGCGGGTTGAAAAACTTATTTTCCCTTGGCTTGGCTGCGCATCAGTGACCTTAAAAGCGAAATCGGGGAAGACCAGCTGGTCGAATAAGTAGTCCCCCTTCTTAACATAGGTTCCAGCCCACTGCTCTCTGGCGTACGCTTGAAAGAGTTCATTGTCATCCGTCAGTAGGGCTATAGGGGAGTCTTCCCCCGCAAGGCGGAAGGGGTATCCTGACGGCTGGAGCTCAACAACTGAGAGGGACTGCACTCTGCTTTTCTTCTTCTCACTTTTTTCCCTTGCGGATGTTGGTAGATGTCGAATCTTCTCGTTTCTCTCTCTCAACGTTCTCTCACCTTCCGTGTCTGTTTCAGCGTTGGCAAATTTCCGAATCCCTCTCAGACCTCTATATCATGGAATTCTACTATTTTCAGATTTAAGGGTTTCTTTGTGATGTTTTCCTGTCTCACTCCCAGAATGTACTCCGCACCCTTCTCGTGTGCGATATCCACCAGCCTCTGAGTTATTATGCCATCTAGAATGACTGCTTTTACTGAATCTATCTCCTTCAAATACTCCGCCAGTGACGACACCTCTATTTCCTTGATTAACTCAAAGCCCTCACCCAGAAGTATCGCCTTGTTCGACGCGGTTATACCCTGCAAGTGTTTTAGGATCTGTTCTGGAAGTCTGATTTTTGGAGGTCCCTCCACTCTTCTGAATCTTTTTTCCTCCTTTTCTCTCTCCCTCTCCCTTTCTCTTTCTCTCTTTTTTGGTTCTTCTGCTTCCACTTGTTCTATCGGCAGTTTATTTCTCAGCGCTTTAACTAGTTCTTTTTGGCTTAGTTCTTCAACCTCTCTGCCTGGGGGGGCTCGCGCAACGTAGTCTACGTCTGCTACCTGCTGGAGTTCTTTTAGTATGAGGTCTCCTCCTCGGTCGCCGTCCAGAAACGCTGTGATTGTTTTCTTCTTGCTAAGCTCGATTATCGTCTTTGGTATACTCGTGCCCTCCACTGCTATTACGTTTTTGTAGCCGCATCTCAGAAGGTTAAGAACATCTGCTCTCCCTTCGACAATTATTAACTCATCGGCCGAGTCCACACTTGGTCCGGCGGGAAGCTCTTCTGAACCGTATTTTGTGATTTCTGCTACTCTGACAGCGTCTAGGACCTCGTCTGTTAATTGTTGGCTCTCGGGGGATACCTCTTCAGACCACTTGCGGATAATGTCCGCTGCTCTTTGGACTATCTTTCTCCTCTTAACCTCTCTGACGTCTTCGATTATTTCCAGGGTTACATGGGCGGTGCACGGACCCACACGGTCTACGGTCTCTAGGGCAGCGGCGAGCATCGCGGTTTCCACCTTGTCAAGGCTGGAGGGAATTATTATTGTTCCTGTTGATTTGCCTCCGTGTGATTCTATGGTTACTCTTATTCTGCCTATGCGTCCAGTTCTTTGAAGCTCACGGAGGTCAAGTTCGCTTCCCAGAAGTCCCTCCGTCTGCCCAAAAATCGCTCCTACAACATCTGGTTTTTCGACTACCCCATCTACTTCCATTTTAGCTTTTATGATGTACTTTGTTGTGCTAACTTCATTCCGATTAACCATGATAAGCGTCACCTCCAATCAAGAAATAAGTGATGAGTAATTTCAAACTAGTAATTATGAATTTCATGAACTGTTAAAGTAAAGATGCGAATTATCATTTTAACGATACTTTTTGAGATAATTATGCTTTTCCCTCACTAAATGAACGATTCCCGCCTTCTGATGCTTCCGGTCCTCCGTGTTTGGTTTTGAAAGGTGAGGTATGAAGATGCTAAACCCTCTATGTCGCAAGTAACTCTCGAGATTAGGTTTTTGAACCTTCTCCTGAAACTCCTCGTCAAGTCAACTTTCCGGTAGCTCAGGTATTGAAAGAGGCGTGAGGTTAATTCCTGTCCCTTGCGGTCAAAGTCGGTTAAAATCAAAAAGTCATCGAAACGCTGAAGCCTTTCAGCAATCTCTAAAAGGTTTTTGCCCGATAACCTCAGAATCGGCCCGCTGATACCTAGCGCTCTCAAACTTCTCTCGTCTTTGTAACCCTCTACAACTATTGGAACTCCCTTTTCAGAGAGTGTCCTCAGCTGTGAGACTAGCTCATCCAATTCATCAAAGAAACTTTGTGGAATCATGCTCGTCCTTCCGTGTTATGTCAAGAAAAACGAATTGTGAATTCTCTGAGATGATATAAACCCAGGCAAAATAAATTTTTCTTATACTTCAAAGGATGAAATCCCACCTCACCTATAATCCTTCCCTGAAGTGTGAGTAGAACAAAGAATGCAAAAGGAAAATCTCCAGAGATTTTCTTCTTGACACAAAAAAGCCAATTGGTTTTCATTAACGCATTCTGAACACTTACTTGAACACTTACTATTTTGACTCCGCGCGATTACAAGCCTTTTATCTATTTAGGCGCGAGAGCGCTTTAACGGGTTTGTCACCGCGTAACAACCGCCTTTTTCAATATTTCTAAAAGTTCATGGGCTTCATTGTTTTTTTCAAAGTGCCTTCTAACGTTTCTAAAAAGGTCGATTAGCGCCTCTGCGGTGGCTGTTTTCAAATCGAGAGGGTGAAGGTCACCGCTGGAGTACGCTGATTTCAATTCGTCAAAACTTGTGAAGTCTACGGGTCCTCCGAATTTTTCCTCACGTTCAACATGGAGTGTAAAATTGTCTCTGGAGAAAAGGAGGAGCCTGTTTATCTCCATCACCGGATTGTATTCTACCTGTTTCGGTGGACAAAAGGCAGCTCCAATCTTTTTCCTAATCTCGTCCGGAGTGTCATGGATAAAGATTGCTGTTTGCGGCTTGGATTTCGACATTTTGGCGTCCATCATAGCGTCTTCCTTTTCTCCCTTAACCTCCATTCTGGAAAAACCTTCCAAACCAATGAGGAGGGGTGTATGAATTCCAATCGGTTTCCAATCCAAGCCGAACTTGGGGGCCAGCTCCCTCGCGAGAATGTGCGCCCTCCTCTGATCTGTTCCCCCCAAACACAGTTTGAAACCAGAGTATATAATGTCCGCCACCTGGATGCAAGGGTAAAGCGTTTTCGAATAGTCTGACTCGGCTTCATCCACTTTACGGCCCATAATGCTCATCGCCCTCTTAACACGAGCGAGTGTAACGTTCTTAGCGATGTTAATAAAAGTCTCCCAGTACCCCAAATCATCCATAAGCTCCTCAGCCTTCTGAAAGTGAATCTTCCCAACCTCTACGCCTAACGCCTGCAAGCAATGTTCAATGTACCTCGCGCACACACGTATTGTATCCAAGTCTCCGCCAAACTTGTCATTAATTTTCGCGTGCCACGTAGCCTCCAAGATGTGCATGTCTACGCCGGCTGAGACCAAGTCCTGAACTTTCCAGGCCCAAACCACCCATCCAATGTGAAATATTCTGGAACCCTAGGTATTCCTAAAGGGTTTGTCCAGAGGGTTCAACGCCAATATATGCCTTAGGGTGGTTTTCCACTTCAAACAAGTGACGCAAATCCTCAACCGTGATAACCTCATCAACACCACGCATAATCAACCGAACCCTTTCTTCAGTGTCCATAATTTTTCCTCCAAATTAGCCCAAGTCTAACCAACGGTAACTAGCCTTCACAGTGAAATGTTCTGCAAGAACTAATCATAAAAACTTAATTAAAACTTTCCTCATTTAAACCCCTCAAAATTAAGGCTCCAACTCGGGTTTATTTCCTGTCGCTAAAAAAAGAAGAAAGGGGCAAGATTTCAGGTACCCTCAGCCCACCCCGAAAGATATCTCTCCTGCTCCGGGCTTAGGACATCCAGTTTCAGGCCGAGCGCCTCACACTTCAATCGAGCAACGGTTCTGTCGATCTCCTCTGGAATGTCTAAAACCACACTACCCATCTTGGATAACTCTTCCCTGTTTTCAACAATGTACTCCACAGCCAACGCCTGATCGCTGAAAGACATGTCCATGACTTCCGAAGGTGAGCCCATCAGAGGGTGTTTCCTCTGGTGTGTGGCCCTCGGCGCATGCCATGTTCACCAGTCTTCCCTGTGCGAGTAGGTAGAGTCTTCTTCCGTCTTCAAGTGTGTACTCGTCTACCAGTGGGCGTATCTCTCTTTTGCCAACGCTGATTTCCTCTAAGTCTTGGACATTTATTTAAACGTCGAAATGGCCAGTGTTACATATGACCGC
>JAUQYY010000141.1 GCA_030587505.1 Candidatus Sigynarchaeota archaeon | reverse complement strand
AGCCCAAACCCGGCACCAACCCGACGCGGACCCGTGAAACCACCCCAGAAACAGCCCCACCAAGCCAACAGCACCGCACTTCGAAAAATTATGACCGCTGCAAGGTAATACATCTCACCAGGTGACGAAATGGAGTTTCTTTTCTGCTCTGCTTGGGTTTAGGGCAGTTCGCTTCCGGGAGTCATGATAGTGTACTTCACGAGTTTAACACCCTTTAGAGCGAGGAGTTCGTTATTCAGTTTTTCAACATCCCTCACATTCCCTCTAACGGCAAGAACAATCATGCAGTCCCTTTCATCTAAGTGTACATGCATTGAGGACGCAATCAGATTGATGTACCTGTGCTGAAGATCGGTGATCGCGTCCATTATCCCCGTGGTTTTGTGGTCCAGTATGACTGTTATAGAACCCGCCATTGAACCCTCACTCTTGTGCATCCAGGTATAGTTCACTATGAAGTCACGCATCGCCTTGCGTATGGCGTCCGACCTGCCCTGTATCCCGAGAATTTCGGTAACCTTATCAAACTCTTTGAGCAGGTCTTCGGGCAGACTAACGCTAAAACGAATAAACTTTTCCGACTCCGTCAAGGCCAATCCATCCACCAAACTTTCAAGAAAGCAGGTTGAGAATGGTCAGAGCATAGATTTTGGCTGCGGTTAGCAATTCATCCACCGACACACTCTCATTAGCAGCGTGAGACTCCTTAGGATCCCCCGGGCCGAAAACAGCTGTGGGGATTCCACGGAGAATACAGTGCTTTGCCACCGTGGCGCCCCCTATTCCGACAAGCTTCGGCCTGTTCCCGGTTACCTCCTCCACCACACTTCCGAGCACCCGGACAACAGGGTCTTCGGGGGACACCTCCGTCGGAGGGTCGGAGGTTATGGGTTCTATGCTGACCTCCAGTCCGGGGTTCTCCCTCTGAACACTTCTAACCAGTTCCCGAAGCTCATTCACTATCTGCTTGGGTTCCTGGGAGGGAAGAAACCGAATGTCAACCATGGCTTCAGCCGAAGCGGGAACAATATTCGTCGCCACCCCGCCCCGCACAATTCCAACGTTAATGGTTGGAGCGTCGAACAGGGGATGCGGAACGTAATCCATCTTCAAATCTTCTATTCTGGCAAGAACCTTCGAGAGATTCACAATAGCATTCATACCCTTCTCCGGCATACTACCGTGACCCTGCGTACCTGTACTCCTCAGCTTGACCCAGAGACGCCCCTTCTCGGCGATCTCTATCGCCTCACACCTGGTCTGCTCAGCCACCAAGGCATAATCCGCAGACAAGCCCGCCTCGTTCAGGAGATACTTTATGCCAAGCTCGTTACCAGTCTCCTCATCCGCCACAGCAACAAACATCAAGCGTCCCTTAATAGGAAAGTCAAACTCCTTAAGCGCCTGAAGAGCCAAAAGAACAGAAGCCATGGGCCCCTTATCATCCACAGCCCCCCTACCGGCAATTCTCCCGTCCGTTGAAGTGGCCGTAAAGGGATCATAGATCCAACCGTCGCCCGGAGGAACAACATCAAGATGCGTGACAATCATCAGCGTAGGGGAACTCCCCCGATCAAACCAGCCCACCACATTGGTTCGCCCCTCCTCCTTCTCGTAGGTCTCGGTGTGCAGCCCGATGCGGTACAATTCCCCCTGAACAACATCCGCGGCAAGCTTCTCATTACCCGGCGGATTAACAGAACGAGCCGCAATCAGATCGCCAAGCAGGTTCAGAAGGTACTCCCTACGATTATCAATAAAATCCAAGATTTTTCTTCTGAGCTCGGGAACCACAACCCCACCAGTCACTAGAGACGGTTTCTCCTCAACACCCAGCAGACGCCGAGAAATACTCTGAAAAGCCAAGTTAACCTTATCACCAGTCTTAGCACTAGTCTCAATGTAGGGGGCACCCAGACGCCTAGCAAGCCTCTCAGCCTCCTCCCTGGAAACCACACGCTCACTAGCGAGATCATTCTTGTTACCAATAATAACCACCGGAACCTCACCACAAACACTAAACAGTTCCTTCTGCCACATAGGCACATTCTGGAAAGACTTGAGATCAGTCAGGTCAAAAACAATCACACCACCCTTAGAGCCAGCGTAAAAAAAGCTCCTAAGATGGCTAAAAGAAGGCTGACCACCGAGATCCCAAATCTGCAGAGTCACAACATTATCATCAACATTCATCGTATGAGCAGCGAAAGACGTCCCCAAGGTCATCTTGTAGTCTTCGGAGAATCTGTTTTCGGTGAGTCTGACGATGAGGCTTGTTTTTCCGACTCCGCCGTCTCCTATGCAGACGATTTTGAAAGCGTATTCTTCGTGTTTCGGGCCCATGCCCACTCCACCCTTTTTTGTCTTTTTCTGGTCTTTGTTTATTTAACTTTGCTTCTTAGTATATATTGTTTCCTAGTATTTTCTCTAATAAAACGATTTGTGTTTTTAAAAACACATGTTAAGTGTTTAAATGCGCACATAATAAGCTTACTGTATTCTCTTAGCAGTTCGCTCGGTGTTGTTTATATGGTTCTCGAGTATGCAGATGGAGGGGGAAAGTATTGATGTACTTTTTTGGAGTTTTTATAGATCTTTTTGAACTCTTCTGCAACCTTGTGGGTGGGTATTTGAGGGTCTGAATACTGAAAGCTGCTTTTGGAGGGGGTGAAAAATGTTTATTAGCTGGAGCTTATTTCAGAAATAGATAGTTTGTTGTTTTTATGAGGCTTTAGAGGGTGTTTGGTTTGCCGGTTGAGAAGCAGCTTGTGATTTGTGGTGCTGGGCCAGCTGGGCTTAGTGCGGGTATTTACGCGGGTAGGTTCGGGTTGAATGCTGTTGTTTTGGAGGCTAAGGTTTCTGGTGGCCAGGCTGGTGAAGCTGCTATTATTGAGAACTATCCGGGGTTTATCAAGATTCGTGGTATGGAGCTTATGGATGTTATGAGGAAGCAGGCTGAGCTGAGCGGTTGTGAGATCCGTGACTTGGAGCCTGTTAAGAGGATAGAGAAAGACGATGAGAAAATCAGGGTGGTTTCTGAGGCGGAGACGTACGTGGCGGACGCTGTTATCATTGCCACGGGGCGGGAGCACAGGAAGCTGGGGGTGCCGGGTGAGGAGAAGCTCACTGGGAGAGGAGTTAGCTACTGTGCCACCTGTGACGGTCCCCTGTTTAAGGGTAAAAGGGTGGTGGTGGTTGGCGGTGGTAACACTGCTTGTTCCGAGGCGTTGTACCTGAGCGATGTTGCTGGTGAGGTTAATTTGGTTCACAGGAGGGACGACCTCAGGGCTGAGGCCTATTATAAGAGGGTGCTGAAGGAGAAGGGGGTCAGGATTCACTGGAACACGGAGGTCAAGGAGATTGAGGGGGACAAGGTCGTGGAGAGAATTCGTCTCTTTAACAACAAGACGGGTGAGGAGAGCGTAATGGACATTGACGCTGTTTTCATAGCGGTGGGACACAAGCCTGTCAGTGAAGTGGCAAGAGAGGCAGGGGTTAAACTGGACGATGAGGGATACATAATAGTTGACAGGGAACAAAAAACAAACATAGAAGGAATCTTCGCGGCAGGTGATGTCACGGGCGGCGTTTTTCAAATCGCTACGGCGGTCGGCGAGGGGGCCGCGGCTGCTGTAAACGCTTACCTGTACATTAGAGGTGGATGGTATGGCACCAAGTGAATAGACATCCGCGGGGGATTGGACAGCCCCCTCACTTTAGGTTGCGATTCACGTTTTTGTTCCAGATGGGGATGGAAACCAACAAGAGGAAGGGAGGTGGAGTAAAGACGGTGTTTATCCAGATTCCCGTTTCGCGGGAGAGCAGCTTGTTGTTTTTCGGGTTTGGTTTTGGTTGTTTGTTGTTACGCCCAGTAGGGTTGCCGAATGTATTTGTATGCGCTGAGCGCGGCTTTGATGCCTTCGCCTATTGCGGTTGATATTCTCATGGCTCCGCCGGCCACATCTCCTGCGGCGAATATTCCCTCCACGCTTGTTTTTTGGTCGCAGTCCACGACGATTACGCCGTTTTTGTCGACTTGTACGTTTAGGTCTTTTAGGATTTCGCTTGCGGGTATTGAGCCGATGCAGAAGATGATTTGGTCAACGCTTAGTTCGGTTTGCTCCCCGGTTTTGGTGTTTTGAAGTGTGGTGCTTGTTACGGTTTTGTTTCCTTTGATTTTCACCACTCTGGAGTTGTAAAGTATGTTTATGTTGCTTTTTTTCAGTTCTTCGACGAGTATCTCGTCTGCTCTGAAGGAGTCGCGTCTGTGGGCGAGGTGGACTTCTTTTGCGATGTCTTTCAGTGCGAGTGCGGTTTCTACGGCGGTTTCTCCTCCGCCCACCACCAGCACTTTTTTACCTTTCATGCTGGAGGGGTTTGAGAGCGCGT
>JAUQYY010000123.1 GCA_030587505.1 Candidatus Sigynarchaeota archaeon | reverse complement strand
GCTTCTCCCGTTTGTGTTATGGGGGTATTTCAGGTGCCGTCCGCTGGATGTCATGTCTCTCGTTTTGTTGGGTGCTTCGTTTATGTCGCTGTTTCTTCCTCATTCTGCGCTGCCCAACTGGTGGAGGTGGATGATTATGCTTGTCTTCCCCTTCGCGGTTTATGCTTCCAACGCGCTGTTTCCTTCTGAGGGGGAAATGATTGTTAGGAGGTGGCTTGAGGGAGTCTTTCATTACTTGACGAAAAAATCCGGTTCGTGGAATCCTACTTCCAAGATTGTGAGAATAGGGGTTGGTAGGCGGGAGGTGTTTTTGGTGTTTGTTGTTGTGGTTTCTGTTCTGTCGTTTACTTTTATGGTTTTTCCCTATGAGCACCCTTTTCCCTACTACTCTAACTCTGTTATTCAGCTTTACTTTCCTCCTTCCATGCAGGGTAATACGTTGCCTCTTTCGGAGTGTGAGGAGGCCGTTCTTGCCACTGTGTGGTTGAACTGGAATATGCCTCAGAACTCGTGTCTAATCGCCCACGAGAAACTTTTGGGCTGGGCCGAGTTAAACGTCAATTTCAGGCCGATTTACAGCTACTCGGGCGTCTGCACCGGTTTGTCACAGGCGCTCGAGCAGGCCGGTTTGTATAATTCTACTTATGTGATTACTACGTGGACCTATGATTATTTCATTAGGACAGGCGGTTTTACTCTGGTGTTTAATCTGGGTCCGATAGAAGTGTTTAAAAAGTAGTGGGGCATCATCTTTATCCCAAGAGTAACTAGGGGAAACACACTTTTATGAACATAGTGCAGTATTTCGCGGAAGGTGGTTTGTGTCTCTAGGGGGTAGAATGAAGCCCCCCTAACGGGTCGTGGGTGGTGTTTTCGGTGAAGGAAGCTTCTGAGAATCGGGATTTGGATGTTGAGGTTGGTCGCATTAAGAGTGAGTTGTTCGGGTGTCTTGAGAGGTTTTATCGTTTGAGGCGTGGGGAGCGGTTCGTTCCGGGGAAGACTGTGATTCATTACGCTCAGGCGGTCTACGATCATCGTGAGGTTTACGCTATTGTTGAGTCTATTCTGGGTGGGTGGTGGGCGTTGGGTAGGAGGGCTGAGGAGTTTGAGAGGAGGTTTTCGAGGTTTCTGGGTGCTGGTAACGCTGTTTTGACCAATTCGGGTTCTTCGGCTAACCTGCTCGCTGTCTCCTCTTTGAAGCTTGAGAGGGGGTGTGAGGCTATCACGCCTGCTGTTACTTTTCCGACTACGTTTAACCCGTTGGTTCAGAACGGTCTCAAGCCGGTGCTGTTGGATGTTGAGCTGGGGACGTATAACATTAATCCTGAGCTGTTGGAGGAGGCGTACTCTGAGAGGACCAGGCTGATTATGATTCCGCACACTCTGGGTAACCCTAACGAGATGGATGCGGTGATGGATTTCGCGAGGGATCACGACTTGTATGTTATCGAGGATGCTTGCGATGCTCTCGGCTCAACTTACGATGGGAGGTACGTTTCCACCTTCGGGGACTTGGGCACTTTCTCCTTCTATCCGGCGCATCATATGACCATGGGTGAGGGGGGAGCGGTCGTGTCTAGCAACGAGGACTTGATTCTGACTGTTAGGTCTATGCGGGATTGGGGGCGGGCCTGCGTTTGTCCCGTCTGCAGGTATTCGATTGACCCTGACGCGTTTTGCCCTTTGCGCTTCAGGGAGAATCCGATTCCCGATTATGACAGGAAGTACATTTACATCAACATTGGTTATAATCTCAAGCCGCTGGAGCTGCAGGCGGCTATGGGTCTTGAGCAGCTTAAGAGGCTTCCCGAGTTCATTGAGAGGAGGAAGAGGAACTTTGAAATTCTTTTCAACGAGTTCCTGAACTATGAGGATTTCTTCATTCTTCCCGAGTCGGTTGAGAAGGCGGATCCCTGCTGGTTCGCCTTTCCGCTGACGGTTAGGGACGATGCCCCCTTTAAGCGTGGGGAGGTTGTTGAGTTTTTTGAGAAGCATAAGATCGCGACGAGACCCTTGTTTGCGGGTAACATTCTGAGGCAGCCGGCTTACGCGGATGTGGATTGCCGTGTTGTTGGCGGTCTCCCGAACTCTGATAAGGTTATGTCTAGCACTTTTTTCATCGGTGTTCACCCGGGAATCGACGAGGAGAGGATGAATTACATGCTTGATGTGATAGAAAAATTGGGGAGACAGTTCAGATGAGGGACTATGTGCTTGAGGGGATGGAGGGTAAAAACGTTTTGGTCACCGGTGGGCTGGGCTTCGTTGGGAGCAACCTCGTGCTAAAGCTGGTTAGTTTGGGTGCGAACACCACTGTTTTTACGCGTACACTCAACAAGTTGAGGAATGTGAGGGAGGTTAGGGACCGAATAGAGATAGTTCAGGGAGATATACGGGACTTCGATAGGGTGAGTGCGTGCGTAAGGGACAAGGATGTTGTTTTCCACCTCGCCGGGCAGATAAGCCACGTTGACTCCATGGCGGACCCCTTTCTGGACATTGAGGTTAACTGTAGGGGAACGATGAACGTTTTGGAGTCGTGTAGGAGGTTTAATGACAGCGCAAAGGTTGTTTTCGCTGGGACCCGGGGGGAGGTTGGTAAGCCTGTTTCGAATCCTGTCGATGAGAGCCATAAGGATGACCCGCTTGACATTTATGCGGCGGACAAGCTGGCGGCGGAGAAGTACTGTAGGATATACTACCGTGTTTACGGCATCCCCACCACAACCCTGAGGTTGACGAACGTTTTCGGCCCCAGGCAGCAGATGAAACACGGGAAGTATGGGGTTTTAAACTACTTCATAAGGCGGGCGATGCTGGATGAGCCGATACTCATCTACGGTGACGGAAGCACGCTGAGGGATTACAACTATGTTGAAAACGTGGTGGACGCCTTCATTCTCGCCGCGCAGGGTGAAAAAGCCGATGGGGAAGTTTTTCTGGTGGGTTCGAACAGGGGAACGTCCCTCAGGGAATTGGTGGAACTCATCATAAAGACGGTTGGGAAGGGAACATTCAAGCTCGTTCCGTACCCTGATGGCATTAATAGGAGGCTGGAGATAGGGGACTTCGTCGTGAACTATAGGAAGATAAACAAACTGCTGGGTTGGTACCCCAAGATCAGCTTGGAGGAGGGACTTAGAAAAACTGTGGATTTTTATAGACAGCGACTAAAGGAGTATATTTAAATTAAAACCCGGAGTCTGGGGAAGCCGCACCACACAGTGTTCAAAGCGTAACTTGACAAATCAACACTCAACGCAACCATTAAAGATCATTCGATACTATCAGGAAGAATTTGTAGAAAAGTTTTTTTCGAAAAATAAATAAAGGGGGATTCGATAACGGGAGAGTACTCCCAATGTGGCTTACCTGGCTTTTGCTTAGGGCTGGCAGCTCTCCATCGTCTAAGTATTGATTAAATACTCTTCTACAGGGGTTGTGCCGTACGGTGCATAGGTTCTTGTTGACTGGAGCGTGGTGCTCACTTAACTATGGAGAGATGGCGATGGTTCTTAGTACCACGGAAAATTTGAGAAGGATGGTTAAAGACGCGAAGTTCACAGTTTTTTCTTCGTATCCTTCCGTTGATTCTGAACGTTATAGACCATATGATATTAAAATTAGATCTCGTTTCTCGTCAAACTTCACCATACTTAAGATTTTAGTACTCCTGATAGGCCCTCTTCTATGCTTATTATTTTTAATGTTAAACAAAATCTTTCGCGTTTTCAGGTGCGAAAACTTCGAACTTGATGGAAATCCCATTTGTGAGTATTTATCCGCAGATATTATTATCGATGTGGGTGGTGACAATTTTGGTGATGTCTACGGAGCGAAATCCACAGTAGTTTCCTTCTTAAACATACTGCCAGGCATATTGTTAAAGAAACCTATCATTCTGTTTGCGGAATCCATTGGACCTTTCAACCATGTTTTGACAAGAATTCTCGGTAAATTTGTTGTGAACAGGGTTAATATGGTAATCGTGCGCGAAGAGCTCTCACTCAGATACCTGAAATCCATTGGAATAAAGAAACACATTTTTCTAACAGCCGACCCCGCCTTCCTACTCAAACCCGCCCCAGACACGGAGATACTCCGGAATGGTGATCACCCCGTCGCCGCTGGTGTCGAGCGCATCATACACGGCCCCCGCCAGCGTCTTATCCTTGATCGGCGAGCCGGTGACGAACTCGGCCCTC
>JAUQYY010000116.1 GCA_030587505.1 Candidatus Sigynarchaeota archaeon | reverse complement strand
GATTTTAAAACCCTAAAACAGGATTCACATTATATACGCCTCGCAATTAATTTTGAGTATTACTAAAAATCAAATATTATTTCCAGGTCGCCATATAACTTAAAATCACCGGTTTCAGATCTAGGAAACCACATTCCACATTCATCCTCGCTGGTAAATTTTATTTAAACTACTCTCAATACATTGTACTAGGGAAGGTGATTAAGTGGCTGATGTAACCATCAAGAATAGTAGTTACAGCACGGTTGCAATGATTGACTCCGGAACCATAAAGAATGGCAGTTATTCCACCATCGGCTACATCTACGAGGACGGCACCGTGAAAGACTCGAGCTACAGCACCATTGGCTACGTGAGGGACGATGGAAGCGTTCAAAACGGCAGTCACTCGACAGTCGGTCACTGGTCAATAGACAGGATAACCGACGGCAGCTACTCAACCCTGTGGAACATAAACAGCAGCGGCTCCATAACAAACAGTAACTACTCAACAGTGGGCCAGCTCGAAGGAAACTGGAAGGAAAACATCAAAGCCGTGGTAGCCTACCTGTTCTTCTTCTCGGAGCTGTAGGAAACAAAAATTGGCTTGCTTTCAATCCTCGAGGAAAAAGGCTGCCACCCGGCCGTACATTCTTCCTTCCTTTCTATTTTCACTTTTAAGGGGTGAGTTCAGCTCAGCCGCGAGGCTCAGGGCTTCTGGATTCCGAGTTTGTTTTCTATTCTTGAGATCCTCTCCTCCAGGCTGTCCAGTCTCTCCACTATTTTCTTTAGCAATTCTTTGCCCGCGGTTTCGAGTTTCACCGTGTACCGCTCCTTCATCCTGGGCACGATTACTTCCGCGTCTCTCAGAATCCTGTCCTTCTGAAGCATGCTTCTGAGGGCCTCCACACTCTCCGGCTCGCCGTGGACGAGGAATATTTTCTCGGGCTTGCAGCTCCTGGCGAAGGTTCTGAGGTCGTTCGCCGCGGCGTGGCCGCTCAGCCCCTCAACCCTCTTCACGGTGATTTTTACCTCGAGCTCCTCTTCGCTCCACTCGTACTCATCGTTGAGCAGGATGATCTTCACCTTTTTCTCTCCGTCCAGTATTCTCCTGCCGGGTGTCTCCTCCGCCTGGAAGCTTACAAAGAGCAGCAGGTTCTCAGGACTGTTCAGCTTCGAGAGGTAGAAGGGGGACCAGCCGCCCTTCAGCATCCCGTTGGGCGCGAGTATTATCGCCGGTTTTTTGTCCCGTATCACTCTCCAACGCTGCTTCATCGTCTTGACGGGTGTAAAGTTTCCGAGGAACGGGTTCTGCCTTGTCTGGTAGAACTGGTTCTTAACCTCCTCGTTCATGTACGCTACGTGGGCGTCGTAGACAGGCTGGGTGTCCTTGATCATGCCATCGTAGTACACGGGGTAGGGTAGTTTGCGGAGCATGAAGAGCCTCATGATCTCCTGGCTCCTCGCAAACGAGAAGGCGGGTATCAGAACCTTGCCCGCGGGGTGCTCCTCAAAGTAATTTTCTATTATCTCAATCAGGGTGTTGTGCACTTGCTTGATGGAGGGGTGCTGAAGCGTCCCACCATAGGTGGATTCCATAATCAGCCAGTCGCACCTCACTCCGGTTTCGGCTGGGTTGAGATGGTTGCTCCTGTAGAACCCGCCGATGTCACCCGTGTAGATCAGGGTTCCTTCGGGGGACTCTAACCTCGCAAAACAGCTTCCGAGCACGTGCCCCGACTCGAAAAGCGTGACGGTGAAGTCCCCAAGGTTAAAGGAGGAGTGATAGTTAACCGGTCTGAAATTGTTCAAGCACTCAACAAGGTCCTCGATGCTGTAGAGTGGCGGCGAGCCATACCTCTCCCACTCGATCTGCTGGAGCCTCAAACAGTCCCTCAGGAGAACGTGAGAGAGGGCCAGCGTGGGAGGAGTGCAAAAAATCCCCTGAAAGTCCTCGGAAATCCTGTTCTGGGCGAAGAGAAGTGGAAGAGCACCTGAGTGATCCACGTGGGCGTGGGTTAAGACAACCGCGTCCACACTCTCCACGATGTCTAGAAGCGGATACTCGGTGCGCTCACCCTGCTTGATTCCACAGTCGAGAAGGATTCTAGTGTTATCCGATTCCACCATAACGCAGCTTCTTCCAACCTCATAGGCCCCGCCGAGAAAACAAATATCCAAACACCTTCACCCACAATAAGCTTCATTTCCTACTCTTATTATATCTGCTAAAGATTTTTCCTTGAAAATTTTTCTTGATTTTTTTCTAGAGAATCGTGAAAACTTCTACGATGAGAATCATTTATGCTTTTCCCTTGGTTTCTGCTCAGTTGCGTCATTTTTTGGTGGGTTAATCCTTCGTGGCGCAAAATTTGTCAAATCGGTACAATTATAAAAAGATACACAATCTCCCCATAGCGAAGTTCATTCATTGTTGTACACAACGCATCCGGGGTTAACTTCAATGCCACAGTTAGCTTCCACTACGCTGTGACCGAGCTTCTCGCAAGAAAGCCGTAGGCCAACCTTCCCCTTTCATTTTTTAACTCTGTCGATGAAGTCTCTTTCGTGAAGAGGGAGGGTGAAAAGTTGATGAATCTTGAAACGAAACATGGTTCCACAAATTTCCGAGTGGCTGCCAAGGAAATTATACTCGTGTGATACCGAGCTGAAAAATGGGTTCGCTAATCAGATCTTCCACCGCTTTTTATCCTTGAACCCTCCCTTGCTAATGGTTTTCGTACCTTGAAACTGGCAAGAAAGTTTTTAAATTTTGATGCATAACATTATTTACATCGCTAATATCTAAAGTGAGGTTTTGATTTGAAAAAAGCAGGCGTGTATGCATTAGTAATGATTGCATTGCTTTTCGCCACGTTTACAGTCTCTGCGGTGGCTGCTTCGAATCAGGGACAGTACGTGTACCCCTCGTCGCTAGCGCTCACGAACCAGTTACCACTGATCACCGGCAAGCACCAGTCGAAGGACCTGACCAGCTACCTGCAGGACGGAGATACCCTAAACTACTCGACAACCCAGACATCGTTCACATCCAGCGGGAATGAAACAAAGGAAGGATACTACACTGCGAAGTTTGAAAAGAATCCCACAGACAGTTGGTTCCGTGTAGAGGTCAACAGTAACGGAACCCGGCAGGGATACTACGGAATATACATCACATCCTTTGAGGCTGCTCACTACGACCAGAACGGGGTACTGTATAATACCTCAACACCTACTTGGCAGCCGACCCTTGAGAGTGGCTGCTACTCGCCGCTTGTTCTTCCACCCGGTCTGATGAAGTATGGCGCGGTGCACAGGATTACTTTGCCCATTTTTATGTATAATGAAACACCAGTCTATGCGACAGTGAAGGGAAAAACAACTCTACCACTTGACAGCGGCGTTTACGAGGTTTGGAGGACCCAACTCTACGTCAAGTACACCGACAGCTCGGGCGTAAGCTGGGCCGTGAGCGCCGTGTCGTTCAACGAGATCAACTCTGGAATAGCGCTGGCGATGTACTACTCAGCCTCCTTCATTGGGCCCGACGAGCTTGGTGTCGTCGCCCAGAGCTTCATTCTCGACCTGGAAGACACAACCTGCAACTACATTCGGACAACGGCCAACATGAATCAGACAATGTACACGGGCAGCACCGTGTCACCCAGCCTGAATGGAAAGTGGCTCAGTTACAAGGCGGAGGGCTACGTCGGCGTTAACTTCGACCTCATAAACAGCAGCTGGGGACTGGGCGTTCAGACAGTGAGCCTTACGTCCGACAGCTATGTGAACGTTTCCTTCCACGACATTTCAGCCTCCTGGCTCAACGTGACAACATTTCTCAAGGAGTCTGTGCAGATTCCACCCCAGATCTGGAGCTTGCTTGAGCAATGGAACAGCACGCTCTACAATGGCACCAGCAACCCGCAGCACATACTCTCCGCCAACACCACTGAGAGCTTCAACGTCAGCCAGGGACACCTGAGAAACATAAACGAGTCGTCAATCCTGTTCACCCCGGTGCTCCTACCCATGATCGCAAAGGAGGGCGACCCGGTCACCATGGCGGCGTTCCTCTGCTCGGTGGTTCCAACCGACTCTGAGGTCACCCTAGGTGTGTTCGGGTTCCCGATATCAGCGCGAATCTTCACCGATGTTCCCCTAGTGATAAATGGCCAAGTCTACGACACGTGGAAGGTCAGCTTCATAACACCCGACAACATCAACCTTGTGAACATTACTCGGCTTGAGGTCAACTACTACTTTGAGAGGACGAGCGGAATCGTTCTCCGATACGAGGTCCACGTCGACTACTCGTATCCACCTGAATCGGACTTCCCGCTGATAGGCTACCACAAAACGTACACCCTTGAGAACAGCAACCTCATGGGCGAGGAGGGCATCAACCCAGCGATGTTCTTCGATTACGGCTTCACCTTCGCCACCAGCATAGATTCTGGAACCCAAAGAATGTTCGACCCGTCTCTCGCCAGCGAGGCGGCGTTCAACGTTACCCCAACAACCGACATCGATGTCCTGATGCACATGAGCACGGTTCAACCCGAATGCGTGTCGAGCCTCCCAGCTCTACCGGTAGTCAAATACGTAAGGATCACTTTCACTGGTGTTGGTGCGTACATCAGTAATGTGTCCAACGCGGTGATAGTCTTCCGCTACTTCATGACAGAGTTCGCTTCGAAGCATCTGAGATCCTACGACCTGCACATCTACGCCTATAACCCGGACACTAACAAGTGGGTGCCCCTGAACACCACCAACAGTCCTGAAGGGTGCTACGTGTACGCGGATGCTACCAACTTCCTGCAGAACCTCACGGGGAAGACCGAGGTTCTCTTCGCTCTCACCGCTTCTCCCATGAGCATATGGGAAATCCTGGGACCCGGTGGCTCAGCGCTTCTTCTATACTACCTCGGAAAGCAACTCAATCCTTGGAGTGATTGGATGCCACCACTCGCGATAGTATGTGTAGCTGCCGTGGTAGCTGTAGCTGTGGTCGCTATTTATCTGAGAAGGAAGTGACCTCCACCCGTTCACCCTTTTTTATTTGCTAACATGCCAACATCTACTCAGAACCGCCGGCTGTCTTCGACCCTCTTTTCTCCACCGGTGCACCGTTAAGACCTGTTCATGAATTATTTTTATTAAGGGGTTGTACTCTTCTTTTAAACCAGAGGTTGTACGGGTTGCTGGTGAGACTCATTTTCGCGGAGGTCCACGGGTAGATAAAAAGGGAAGGTCTTCGGGTGGGCTTGTGGCCTGGCTTGCTAATCTCACCTGTGCCCGCGGCCTCAGTGAGGGGTTGAATCCGAATGAAAAGAATGATTTATGATGGGGATCCCGGAATAGACGACGCTTTGGCCATCATTCTGGCGTCGAAATCAGGCAGGGTGAAGCTAGAAGCAATAACCACGGTGGCCGGCAACGTTCCTCTGGAGAAGGCAACAAAGAACGCGCTGAGAATACTGCAACTCACGGGCAGGCTGGACGTACCCGTGGCTGCGGGGATGCCCTCGCCCTTGGTTAGGGAGCTGCAGACGGCTGAGATGGTTCACGGCGAGGACGGACTGGGGGGCACCTACCTCCCCCTTCCCGGCGTTAGTGACAGGTGTATCGGAGCCCTGCACCTGACGATAGCCAAGGTTATGCGCAGACCTGGGGAGATCACGCTGGTCGCCTGCGGACCCCTAACGAACTTGGCGGAAATCTACAACGTGCAGCCCACGATAGGCGAGAAGATAATCGAAGTGGTCATCATGGGGGGAGCGATAAACGTTCCCGGAAACGTGACTCCACACGCGGAGTTCAACATTCACACAGACCCAGAATCAGCGCAGATCATATTCAGTTCGGATTTACCCATCACACTCGTGCCTCTTGATGTGACCTGCAAAGTGATACTCGCGAAACAAGACATCGAAGAAATTCATGAAGCAGGGACACCCGTAGCTGACTTCGCCTACCACGCACTAAGCCGCTACTACGATTTCCCTGGCCACAGAAGGTTTGGAGGCTGCCCGCTCCACGACCCCCTGGCGGTGGGAGTGGCGATTAATGAAGGCTTCGTAAAAACCAAGAAGCTCTACGTCCGCGTGGTGACCGACAACATTGTA
>JAUQYY010000108.1 GCA_030587505.1 Candidatus Sigynarchaeota archaeon | reverse complement strand
CATAAAGGACCAAAAAGTGGTTGGACTACGCGTCAAGGAGAGAGAAGGAGAAGAGTACACGATCAAATCCGAGCTTGTCGTCTGCGCCATCCCCATCTACAGGCTCCCAGAAGTCCTCTTCACCGACGAGAATCTTCCGCAGCTCGACGGAGACTGGGTCAAGAGGCTAGAGAGCGTAAAGGATCGGGTCTCGGGCAGCGTGGGTTACATCGCGGGACTCACCAAACCACTCTACACCGAAACATCCTTCAAGTGCGCACCCACACTGACCCACGTCAAGGTGCCGTTCCAAGTTTTCGCACAGTCAAACTGCGACGAAACCATAGCACCCCCCGGAAAAATGCTCATCTCACTGGGCGGAGTGCCAAAAGTAGACGACGTCAGAGACGAAAACAAGCGGGAAAAACTGTTCCAGCTCATATGGGAAGACATACTGGAAATGTTCCCAGAAATACCGGACATAACAGACTGGAAACTCCCCGGATACTTCATAGGGCCGGACGGCCTCGAGAGAAAGCCCGGACTCATCGGCAAACGCAGACCAGACGTGAGGGCGCCCGGAGTGGAGGGCCTCTACTTCGCGTGGGACAACTACAGGGGAAGAGGCGTGGGAGTGAACAACGCCGCCAAAAGCGCAATGATATGCGCCGAAAGAATACTAAAAGACAGAAACAAGTAAACACACCGACTCCTCTCTATTTTTCAAACACTAGGCACAATCGCCCAGCACTCTAGGAAAAAACCTCACCGTCTATCTCTCTTTTTCTACGAGTCAAGACCCGATTCTCAGAACCAAAACGGAAGACAAAGACGGGACAGAAACAGAAAATCCGGAACCCGAACCAGAAACGGGGGAGGGTTGTTTGCTTTTTCGGGTGGCTCGGGTTCTTTTCACCCAGGCTGCACGGGGAGGAGAAAAGGTTTTGTTGTGTTTTGAGGGCGGGGACGCTATCCCCACCCTCCTTGTGAGCTTAATACATTTCTCCGAGTTTTATGATTCTCTTCACCGGGTTTGGATGCGTGGAGAACAACTCTGCGACGCTGGAGAACTTTCTTGCCTTCGCCTCCTCTGCGAAGCGTTTCACCTCGTAGGCGTCTAGTTTTCCATCTCTGTTCAGGTCGGCCTCTATGAGCATTCTGATTTCCCCTTTGGCCTTGGAGGGATCCGTGGCGAAGAATGCTTTTACTCCCTCGACGCGCTGAAGCTCCTTTTCGTCTATGTCCTTGCTTGCGAGGATGAGCTTGTAAAGCCCCGAGGCTAGGTTGTACGGTTTACCCGTCATCTCGGCGCTGCCGGCGTCAGCGTAGTACTCCCGTATCCTGCTGACGTAGAGGACGAGCAGGTTGGTTACGAAGTACATGACAAAGGCTGCGAGTCCGATTAGTGCCGCGTAGCCCGCGTTTCTGTCTCCTCCGGCGCCCATTCCGCCCCACACCAGGCTCAAGAAGATGTAGTAGCATATTAGGGGAACCACGCTTATGGCGGTTATGATGATCATATCGCGGTGGATGACATGTGAGAGTTCGTGCCCGAGTATGGCTTCGAGTTCGCCGTCGTCAAGTTTTTCGAGGAGTGGCTTGGTGACCACCACCCGGGCGTCCCCTCTCCATCTTCCGAACGCAAAGGCGTTGGGGATTCTGATGTCTGAGACTCCAATTCTGGGTTTTTTGATTCCCAGTTTGTAAACTAGGTTGTCTACTATGCTGTGGAGTCTGGGCTCCTCGTGGGGCTCCACGTATTTTACTCTCATGGTCCATCCTACGATGTAGGGGCCGGTCATGTACTGGACGCCCATGATCGCTAGTGCCATTAGCACGAAAACGTATGGCTGGAAGTAGCCGAAGAGGTAAGCTATGCCTGCGAAGAGTCCGAAGAGTATCGCGAAGAGCAGTGCTACCACTAGGAACATTCTCAGGTGTAGACCAAGATTGCGCATTACACCCTACCTCTCTTTTTGTGCTTTCTCTTTCGTTTAAAAGATGTATGGATTTTTAATTTATTAGTTTTTCTACGGGTCTCTATACTAAGCTTTGAAAAGTTTAACGATGTATAACTGTCAAACAGTGTTTGAAACTAAAAATAAAAAATTTAAATATAAAAAACAAAAGAGAACCCTATAAGGTTAAATTTTGAAAAATTCTTCGAGGAAAGAGTGGAGGGACGTTTTATGATTGACAAGCTTCTCAATCAGCTGTACTCGATTCGAGTAATGAACGGCGGCTTCTACACGGGTGAGGTGGTAACCACGATTCTAGCCATAAATCGTTGCCTACTTTTTCAGAAAGGAAGACAGAAACGCCTTCTGGGTGTTCCTGTTCGAGCGCGGCGCGTGAATCTTCACCGAGATAATCATAGCCGCGAAGTGGTAGCCACACCCAACCAACCCTCCACCTCTTTTCATTTTTATGGGGTGAAAAACAGAACTATTCTCTATAATTCATAAGACTCCTAGCAGAGGAGAGCAAGGCGCTATTTTTAACGTGTTTCTCCCTTCGTTTCTTT
>JAUQYY010000101.1 GCA_030587505.1 Candidatus Sigynarchaeota archaeon | reverse complement strand
TTTTGATTTTATAATTATTGAATTCTGTTTACATTTATATGTTTTTTAATAATTAATAATTGTTTCTTAAATTCATTAGAACGAAAAATGTTTATTAAACATTTAATCTTTAATTTTTATTTGTGAAGAAACATGAACGCCGAAGTCTATGTGGGGACGAGTGGATGGATGTACACGTGGAACAAGGGAGGCTCATTCGACTGGTATCTAACTAACTCCGGTCTAAACAGCGTGGAACTAAACGCGAGCTACTATCGTTTCCCCTTCCGGAACATGGTTTCGAGCTGGGTTCGAAAAACGCCAGAAGGGTTCAGGTGGGCTGTAAAAGTCAACAGGTACATAACCCACGTCTTCCGATTCAGTGAGAGGGCGGTCGGCACCTGGCTTAAGTTCCGGAACCTGTTCCAGCCACTGGATGAAAGCATCGACTTCTACCTTTTCCAGCTCCCGCCATCAGCGGTTCCCAGGGAAAAAACCGTCGAGAACCTGGAAAAATTCGTTTCAGAGGCTGATCTCGGAGAGAGATTCGCCCTGGAACCCAGACACAGAGAGTGGTTCCACACCAAGTGGGTTGCCTGGGCTGAGAATCTCGGCGTCACCCTGGTGAGCGTGGACGCCCCGGACCTGCCCAGAGAAATCTTCCACGTTGGAGGAGTGGTTTACCTGCGGATGCACGGGAGAACAGACTGGTACTCACACTGGTACACCGACGAGGAATTAGAAGAGGTTAAACGGAGAGTCTCAGGAGTCAACCCAAAAAGAATATTTGTGTTCTTCAACAATGACCACGCCATGCTCGAGAACGCTCAGAGAATGCTCAGAAAGCTAAAAGAGCAGTGATTCAAAATCTGAATGCATCCCCTCTAAGAAGTGTGTGAAACTCTCAAAGTTAAAAGATACAAAACATTTTTCAAGACTATTCGGATTTAGCATCACCGAAGGGTACACCATACAAGTTTGTAGCAGTTTTCTAATGTTTTCCCGCTAAATTTTTATTTCTCCACAACAAATCGTTGGACTTGGAATCGGGGTGGCACCATTGTACTATCACGTGCTGCTCACGAGGCGCTGTAATCTCAACTGCATATACTGCGGCGGCTCCCAAGAGGTCTACAGCGATCCTGAGATTCAGTACGAGTTAAGGGATTTGCGGAGGTTTATTGAGAAGGATCCCGAACCAGTTGTTGCGTTTTACGGTGGGGAGCCACTGCTCAGAATACCGCTCATGGAGAGGATGATGGATGTCCTACCCGCTAGGGCTTTCATCCTTCAGACCAATGGATGGTTTCTTCACAGGGTTAGGGAGGATTACCTCAGAAGGTTCCACACCATACTCGTGTCCATAGACGGAAGAGAGGAAACCACAGACTATTACCGCGGGAAAGGAGTCTACAAGAGAGTTCTGAGAAACGTGAGAATCGTGAGGAGCAGAGGCTACCGTGGAGACCTGATTGCGAGAATGACCGTCTCCGAGAAATCGGACGTTTACTCGGACGTCACACACCTGCTGAGACTGAAGAATCCCTCTTTTGACCACGTTCACTGGCAACTCGATGTGATCTGGAGCAAGGACGGAGAGTGGCACAACTTCGACGAGTGGGTTAGAGAATCGTACAATCCGGGAATCTCCAAACTTGTTGACGAATGGTGCGAAACGATTCAGCGGGATGGGAGAATCCCGGGAATTGTGCCGTTCATCCCCGTTATGAGAACGCTCCTCACCGGGGAGAAGAGCTCCCTTCGCTGCGGCTCGGGACTCGACTTTTTCGCAATCCACCCGTCTGGCAAAATCACTGCCTGCCCGATATCAGACGACCCAGAATTTGTCGTGGGAGACATCTGGAACTCACACCCCTTGGAACTACGGAACAGCATGACGGTGGGATACCCCTGTCCTGAATGCGAGGTTTTCTGGATCTGCGGGGGGCGCTGCCTGTATGCGAACATGAAAAAACACTGGGGTGAGGATGGATTCAGGAAAGTCTGTGAAACAGTTAAACACCTAATCAGAGAACTCGAAAGAGTCAAACCGCAAATAGTAGAACTCATAAGCATGGGGGTCCTCTCTCTAACCGATTTTGAATATCCGAAAATCAACAACTGCTGCGAGATAATACCATAAATTTGTGGAAACCCTTCAAAGAGACTTCCGGCTAAAAAATAGTGTTATACAGGTTCCAGAAAATTAAATCAATAGAAGTAACGCATTTATCACAAATCTACCCCAACGATTTTCATCAGCTCGCACAAGAATTCGAAACCTTCCCTCATACCCTTAATGTAGACCTCGAAAAAGGAAACAAAGGTTGATACCGATAAATTGGTAACAGAAACAAGCTCCGTGAAGACACCATACCTGTATTCTTTCCACTCTTTTATCACCCCCATCAGAACCCCCTCACTAGCCTCATAAAGAGCGTTACCCATATCCAACATTATTTTGAAAAACTCAACCAACAGAGACTGTATTCCTATCCGTAAGCTTCAGAATATTATCCAACCCCACTGTGGAATTATTCCTTAAGCTAGAATAGGGAACAGGGATATAAATGTTATATGCAAATTAGCTAACAAATCAGGCGCCCCACCACTTTAAACCGAAAATACAGGCAAACACAAGCACAAACGATAAACTCTAAAAAGCGATGCTCCATAACAGTGATAATCAGAGTCGAGGTGTTCCCAGTCTCCCGAACAAGCAAAAACAAGAAAACATGAAGCGGTTTTAAGACTACTTGTGATGATTCTTACGCTAAGAGTTGGAGAATGGTGTGAATGAGTTTCCTCGGAATCGACATAGGTAGCACAAGGATAAAAGCAGCTCTTATAAGTGAGAGCGGAGGGGTTACTGAGTTTGTCTCCCGCGAAATTTCCGGTTTGATAAAGCAGCCTCACCCTCTTCACTCTGAAAGGAATATCCTAGAAGTGTGGAAGAGTCTATGCTCCCTCCTGAAAACCATTAAGAGGATAGAAACGGTAACAGCTGTTTGTGTCGACGCTACCAGCTCCACAATAGTTCCAATCAGTAAGGAACATGAACCCCTCCACGCCGCGTTGATGTATAATGATCAGAGAGCACAGGAGGAGGTTAATGAGATTCTCACTCGAAGCGCCGCCGCACGAGAGTTCCAAGAAATCTTGCCCATTGACGCGGCACTAGCCCTTCCCAAGTGTCTATGGCTACTCAAAAATTCCAGAATCTCCAAAGAAATCTACAAATTCCTGCACGAAAACGACTATTTCACCATGAAGCTCTGTAACAGAATAGTAACCAGCCCCAACATCGCAAGCAAAACCCACATCAACCCAAAGACGTTAGACTACCACAATGAGATTCTTGAAGAAATAGGCTTCAACCTCGACTACCTGCCACAAGTAGCTCCCACAGGCGAAGTGATTGGCTACGTAACAGCCGAGGCGAGCAGAGAAACAGGAATACCCGAAGGTACACCAGTGGTCAACGGGGTCACCGACTCATCAGCAGGAGACATAGCCACAGGCACAGTAGAACCCGGTGAGGTCAACATAAACATTGGAACCAGCTTGGTCGTACACGGAGTAGTAGATGGAATCGTTCCCGATGAGAAGGGGAGAATCTACTACAAGCCGTACCTCAGAGAGAACTACATTGTAGGCGGCGCCACAAACGCCGGAACCTTACCCCTAGACGCTTTCTGCTCGCTGGTGGGCAAAAGCTTTGAGGAGCTGGAGAGAGAAGCGGAAAAGGCCCCCACGGGGTGCGAAGGCCTGGTGGCTCAACCCGAATGGATGGGTACAAGAATCCCCGACCACAATCCGCGTGTCAGAGGCTTCTTCATCGGAATCACTAGGAGAAACCTTACCCAAGGCCACATGTTTCGCTCATTGATGGAGGGAAACGCCATAACCCTGAGCAGAATGCTAGAAATAATCTCCGAACTCACAAAGCAGAAAATAAGGGATATGACACTGTGCGGAGGCGGAGCAAGAAGCAAACTGCAATGCCAAATCATCGCAGACGCGACAGGCAAAACCGTAAAAACCGTCGAAACAGACGAACCAGCCATAGGCTCAGCAATCCTGGCCATGGCGGGTCTAAAGGGAATATCCTCCCTAAGAAATATAGCGAAAAAAATAGCCAGAAAAAAAGAAGTATACCACGCCGACCTGAAGAATCGCTCCACCCTACAGGGCGTTGCAGACAGACTCTTCAAACTCACGGAAGCGGTATACTAGCTCTCCGTCACAGAACTGATAAAAAGTGTTGATTGGTGTAAACTAATTTTCTAGACAACCGCTGCTTACAGTTTTTTCGAGAGGACTATGTACTTTTCTTTGAATCCGAGTCTGCTGTAAATTATTTCGGCTGGTCTTACACCCCTCTTCAGATTGATGCGCACCTCTTTGCAGCCCTTTTTCCTGAAAAAGTCCAAGGCTTTCTCAACCATTATCTCTGAGAGGGGTTTCTCGTCCTTCGGGATTCTCATGGGTCCCACGATTTCGGTGTTACGCTCCTCGAGGGTTATGTACAGATTTGTGATTTGTCCAATTTCTCCTTTGATCTCTGCGAAGAGCATCCCAACCGGCTTTTCTCCTCTCCTGGCGATGAAACCCCGGTACCTGTCGGGGTTCGAAATACGCTTCGAGAATGCTTTTTCCCATCTCTCCTCGTCGAACTTGGAACCGACGAGCTCGCACAACTCTAACATGAACTTGGTTGCGTCCTCGTAATCCAACTCGTCCACGATTCTTATCTCAATCGGTACCTGTTCCTCAAGTGTTTCCATTTCTGAGATTCCTCCAATATCAAACAAGACTCAGAGATAAGAGAAAACACTCTTCAATAAGACAAACCACCACCTCAAAAGAATAGAAAACAATTTCCCAATTTAGGATAAAAAACGCGAAATCAAAACTAAAAACAACCAAAAAAACAGAAAAATATTCAAAAAGTAAAGAAAGCATTCAAACAGATACGAAAAGCAGAAAATTGACCAGAACACCAAGAATTAAAAAAAGAGAAAAATTTTTACTAGGTAGCGGCTCGTTAAGTTCACTGCACCTTTTGTGCCCATTGTTCCGTTCATCACTATCTAGATAAAGCTGAGAATGCCAAGCAGTTCCGCAAGGTACCACATTATGTAATTGTTCAGCCACCAGTTCGAGTTGAACATGCTAAGTAGAGCAGCACCCCAGCTGAGAGGCGGCCCCAGCATCGAAGAGAAAACCATGGAGAGGAACATGAATTTCAGGAAATCCTTGCTGGAAACAAGGTAGAGATAGTATCCAAAAAAGCCATTGAAGAGCGAGTTGAAACTGCCAGCCACCGCGAGAAGCCCTGCGAATATGACCACTCCGACTGTTATCAACGTTGAAACAACTATTAGGATTTCAGCAGTATCTCTCATCTTATAAACCACTCCTCACCAAACTATATATCCATTCAATCAAAGAACATCATTATTAGGTACCACGCCATGTAGTTGTTCAGCCACCAGTTCGAATTGAGCATATCGAGGAGACCAACACCCCAGCTGAGAGGCGGCCCCAGCATCGAAGAGAAAACCATGGAACCGGTCATGTAGTCAATCATCCCCTGGGGAGGCGCACTGTAAAGAAATAAGCTGATACTAGCAAAACCCACCTGAATTGCCCCTGCCTCCATTAGTAAAACTGTGAACACTACCGCTATGAGCGTTATTACGAGCGAGGCTACAACCACCCCTGATCTAGCCAATGTTAATTCACCTCTTATTCTCGAGTACGAGTTCCAGTAATCGTCTTAGCTTTTTTTCTGTTAAATATTTTTAGGTAACAAGTATATAAATTGATATGTTATTGACATTGAGAGTGAGGCGTAGGGGCTTTCAGCTTATTTGGGTATTCGAGTTTGACCTTACTGTGTGGACACACCTTGAATCCGCTAGTTGCAGGCAACATGTCATTAGGATTTCATAGATCGGCCTGGTTTAGGACGACACTTGTAATTTTTTGATTGCTTTTGGATTCTTGTTAGT
>JAUQYY010000095.1 GCA_030587505.1 Candidatus Sigynarchaeota archaeon | reverse complement strand
CCCTTGCGATTACCGCCGCCTCTTTGAATAGCTCATGGTGAGCGTTTTTTCCTATGCTTATGCAGTTGAGGTGAATGTCGTCTCTTTCTCCCAGAAGGTCCGTGACGGTCTGCAGGAATTTTTCGGGTGTGTCTCCGGACTTCTCGTAGGGCGCCGCGTCGGATATGAGAACAAGAATCACGGGCTTCACCCGGTTCTCATCGATCATAATTTCGGCCAGCTCCACCCCCCTCTGGATGGCGCCACTAAGGTTTGTTCCCCCCTTGCAGTTTAACCCGTAGTCCAGCATGGCGATTATCGCCTCGGGGGCCTCCTCCTCCGTGGTTTCAAAAATGGCCAACTCCTTGTTCTCACGGTCAGGCCAAACGTCATCGTTAAAGAAAAACACCGAGAACAGGTTTCCGATTTTCCTTCTGAGCATATCGTCAAAGGTGAGAATCCCCGCGGTCACAGCTCCAGCGCACCGCTTAACCAGCCCATCGGGCTCACTCAGCATCTCTTCCAAACGCTTAACACTCGCCGAGGACAGAGGAACATAGTACTTTTTCAGGATGTTTGACACGCTGTCCTCCCCCGGGGACCAAACATTCGGGGAAACGCGTACATCCTTGTACCTAATCATGCTGAAACTGTTGTCCATTCCAATAACTATGTTTTTCCCCTTAGCTTGAACCATTGCAAACCCTCTTCAAAACCTTAGTGTTCAAAACGACCATTCGCCTAAATAACTATTAAGCAAGGATTTGCTAAAAAATAGTTCCCCTAATAAAACCCGAAAAAGACTAAAAAAGGAATAACCAAAGGATTCGAGAGCAATTGAGGTAAAACTCTCGAACTTCTCATGCTTCAAGTCCGTGTACGGGAAATATCCTCTCTTTCACCTCTTGCACCACTCGCTTCACGTCCTCAAAAACCTTTCTCTTTACGTCCTCATCTATTCTAACCTCGGGGTCCACCATTGTTATTGGGACACTACGGCGTAATTTTATCTCCCCCGATACGTTCTCGTAGTATCGGCTCCAGGTTTTGGGAGTCTCCTCGGGTAGCGAACGGTGCAGGCAACATCATTGAACACGCAAAAGCCTGACCCCCTGCTGCTGGTGGCGTGGTACAATCCTATGATAAAGGCGTGGCTAACCTGACCCGTGGCTATGAGACCCGCCGCCGTTAATGAGCTGCCTACTATTTTCTTGGTAACCTCAAACATTCCGAGAAAAGCAGGTGTATCCCCACAGTCCAGATAGCCCCTACCGGATCTGCTGAGTGTTCTAACGAGTTCAATGTAGTCAGGGTGATGAACAAGCTGCAATTCTTCTACTCCACACTCACGGGGTTCAACAACAATCACGTTGGGGTGGCTGAGTACACCTACGCTCTCCATGAGCCTAACGGTCAAAGCGAGCCTCTTCGGCCTTGCAGGTGGTCGGGTCCAAAGTAGTACTTCTGGTAATCGTCGGAGTACACTATCGCGAGTTTTCCAGTCACAAACCCCTTCCTGTTCTTTTCATTAACCATGAAGGAGTGAGATGTTCGAGTGGTTAACGAACAATAAGAACGGGCCTTTTGCTCCAGCGCACAATTCTCGTTGTGTGGCTGCCAACCATCGCTCTCTGACCGCCTGTGATTCCACGCGTCCCGATCACTATCAGGTCTGCCTCTTCCCTCTCAGCCTGGTCGCAGACCAGTTCCGCGGGGTCACCCATCAAAACATACTTGGTAACCTTTATTCCCTCGTTTTTCGCCCTTTTCTCCGCATCATCCACATACTGGTTTGCTCTCAGCCGCATCTTCTCCCTTATCTCCCGTATGCTTTCCTTAGCGTAGGGTTCCAGGCGCTCCAGCTGCGCCTGCTCCACAGCGCTCATAACGATGAGTTCAGCCCCAAAAGCTGACGCGAGCCTAACGGCGTAGTCCACAGCCTTCTGGGCGTGCTTCGACCCGTCCGTGGCTACCAGAATCTTCCTAAACATCGCAAAGCACCCAATATCAAAAGGTTTATTTGATTCGTCTACTCGCAGAGCATGCTTAAAAAATTTAATAAATGAGCAACACTTTTGGATAAGTAATCCATTAGACAACATTTAAATTTTTTAAATTATCTCATTCTCCCAGCCTTTTAAGGAGTTGTTTGTTTTGTCCCAGAAGAGTGTCAGAGAACTACAGGAGGAGATATTAAAACTCAAGAAAAGTGAGAACGTGTTCCTGCCGGCCCACAATTATCAGACGCCGGAGATTCAAGAAATCGCAGACGCCCTAGGTGACAGCCTCGGATTGGCGCGGCTGGCTCAAAAAGACATTGGAACGGACGTCATAGTCTTCTGTGGAGTATACTTCATGGCGGAGACTGTGGCGATTCTTAACCCCGACGCCAAGGTCTACGTTCCCGACCCACAAGCCAGATGCCCCATGGCGGCGATGTGCCCCGAAGACATAGTCAAAAAGGCGAAGGAAGAACACCCGGATCTGCCAGTGGTATTGTACGTTAACACTCTCGCAGAGGCGAAGGCTGAGGCTGATGTTATGTGCACCTCTGCGAACGCAGCAAATGTTGTAAAGGCCCTCGGCGCGGACAAGGTTCTTTTCGGACCTGATCGCAACCTAGCCGCCTACGTGGAAAAAAGAACCGGGGTGAGAACAGTTCCAGTGCCGGAGGACGGCTACTGCATTGTTCACCTTGGATTCTCGGCCGAAAAGATTCTTGAATTGAAAAACAAGCATCCCAGTGCCGTTGTGCTGGTCCACCCCGAATGCGAAATGGATGTTCAAAATATCGCGGACATAGTGGGATCCACGAGCCAAATGTTCAACTACGTCAAGGAATCAAAGGAAAAGGAATTCATCATCGGAACGGAAGTAGGTCTGGTAGACCGTATGAAGAGGGAAATAGGTGGAAACAAGACTTTTGTTCCCGCATCAGAAAAAGCCATCTGCGAAAATATGAAGAAAAACACGCTCGAAAAAGTAAGAGACGTTATCATCAACAAGCCGCGGGAGAACTTGGTGAGGGTTCCCGAAAAAGTGGCGGAAAAAGCGAGAGAAGCAATTGAAAAAATGTTCCAGTTAACCAAGTGATTACAACTCACCAGCATGAATTTTGAGTGCCTTACAGAAGTTTAAAAATTCATACCGCCGTGGACAGCCGAGAGAAGAACTACCTCGTCCCCATCCTGGAGTTTGGTATCCAACCCCTGAAGCACGTCAATATCTCTCTCGTTTACAAGAACGATTATACCAGGGTTCAACTCACCGCTATGGTCTAAGACGGCTCTGAAAAGCTTCTCGTCAACTTCACGCACCGAACCAAGAAGAGTGCGGACAGTCGCCCCGCTGTCAACTTCAAGGGACAATCTGCTCCTCTTCGCAACGTACTTGAGGGAAGACATAACGCGAACACGAACCTTCAAAGAATCACCCGCAGACACTTATAAGAGGAGAAATCAGAAATTTGATCCTTCACCGTACGGTTTCACAAAAGTCTATAATCCTCACATTCACCACAATTTTTTAAACACCGAAAGGGGCGAACACACCCTGGTCGGGAAAAGAGGTGAGAGCGTTAACAGTGGTCAAAATAGGTGCATTTCCTCATCGCTTGACAAGCTCAGTGCAGGTCAGTTTTATCATCCGAGTACTTCTATAAGCACACACTCTTTTTAGCATTTCCATCTGAAACAGGCCAACACGCAACATTTTCGTTTTTCGACAGACAAGAGGAGCCAATGCTGGCTTCTGGCAGTCTAATCACCTAGTTTAGCCTCCCAGCGCACCCTTAACTTTGCTTTTTATCCAGTAGGGTATCGACCGGAGAAGTATCTGGGTGTAAGACCTTCTTCCGAGTAGAAGGTCGCCCACGAGTTTCTGCATACTCTTATCAGACATAATACCGCTTCCAACCCCCGAAGACTGCCCCTTCAAAAAGTAGTTTTGAAGCCAGACACCCCACTTCAAATCACCACCAATCCGCTTCCTTAACCTCTTCTGATAAGCCGACAGCTTCTTCACGCTGAAATCGTTTCTCCTGTAAGCTCGGTAGATGGTTTCAGCTGCTATCTTCCCGCTTACCATGGAGTAGTACATTCCCTCCCCGCTTATAGGAGACACCGTACCAGCCGCATCGCCCACCAGAACTATTCGATCCGAGCAGATTCTAGGAGTAAAGCCTGAGAGCGGAACCAAGGCTGCATCGAACCTTGACACTTTCGCCCCCTCCAGCTTCCTTGAAGCGATCGGGTGCCTCTCAACAAAATACTCAAGATAGTTTTTCAGATTCTCTCTAACTCTTGACAGAAGCGCCCCCACCCCAACAGCAAGACAATCACCCTTAGGGAATATCCACGCGTATCCGAACGGAGACACGTCACTCCCGTAGTAAAACTCGTTTCTTCTCCCGAACCGCTCATCTATCAATTCGCGATCCATGCTCATAATGTACTGCACGCAGAAACCAAGAGAAGACCTATCGTACCGCGGATTCAAAAGATCTCTAACCAAGGAGTTGACTCCATCAGCCCCCACAACAACCCTTGCTTCAAACGTTTCGGACGCATATACCTCAACGTGACCCCGACGCACTGCTAACCCCTTTACGCGCTCACGGGGCCGGACTTCTGCGCCCGCGGAAACCGCTCTCTGAGCCAGGTGCTTGCCGAGCTCTGTGCGGTGAACATTACCCCCAGCTCTTTCCTCGTAGTCGACTGTGAAGGGTTCTCCCTCACGATAAACCACTGTGACACCCCAGATCTCCCTCTCCAGAATGCGCTCATCCACGCCGAACTCACTTATGGCCCTCTCGGTCAGCATACCCCCACAGGGCTTGTCCATATTCGGTTCAGCTCTATCGTCCAAGACAAGTGCTTCCAAACCACGCGAGGCTAGCTTCTCCGAACACACAAGGCCCGCGGGTCCACCGCCAACAACAACTACATCCCACATACCGCATCCTCCTGAACCGTGCTGCGGAACATCGCATAACAAAGGGTTCAACGAAGTTAAGAAAACCCCAAAACTAGAGGTTTACTATATTTTTCCTCGAAGGAGACTTAAGTTTTTTCACACTCGGAAAAGAGGATAGAAGAGAA
>JAUQYY010000087.1 GCA_030587505.1 Candidatus Sigynarchaeota archaeon | reverse complement strand
CTGGAAGAGGGCTTTTTGGCTCTAACGAACGAACTACCATCCCCTCCTGGGTTCACACCAGGTTTCGGCAGGTATCTGGGACTGAACGTCCCGTGGACCATCTTCATCTCGGAGTTCCACGCTGTATACACTGTGGTTTTAACCTTCATAATTGCGGATCTCATCATTCCCAGGGAGAAGAGCGGTCCCGTACTTTCTAGATGGCAGTATGTCCCCGTTCTGGCGTACCTAGCGCTGCTCTACTTTTCTGTGCCGAACTATGTTTTGGAGACCATCAGTACGAGTAGTTTTTTCGCCATGCTCGTGTTCCAACCCGGGTTCTTTCTGAGCAATTTCTTCCTGATAAACGCCGTTAGATGCTATCCCTCCTGGGAATCCGTGGCGATTCAGCTGGCCGCCATTCTCGTGCTCTCTCTGCTGGTGATACGGTTACCGAGACTGGAGCTGGACGGTTCCGAGAAGAGACCTGTGAGTCGATGGACCTACGTCATCCTCGTCTTGGCTTTTGAGATAATGTTTTGGGTTCCCTACATGACCGCTTTTGGCGGTGCGCCGGACGTTTTCGCGACTGTTTACTACCTTGTGCTTCCCGTCACCTTTGGAGTTCTTATCATATCAAGGATTAGGGAGGACAGCGCGTTCGACTCCTCTAAGATCGCAGCGATTAGTCTGACCCTGCTGCTGTTCTTCGGCGTATTCGGTGTCTTCGTGTACATTCTCCAAGGCGACATCGTAGGCGCTGCAATAGTAGCGGTTGCCCTATGGGTTGAGACCGAGCTAATAACCCGCAGGTACCTACTTCTCAAAATCTTCAAGCGGTGACACGGGCTGCCTAGCCGGGAAGGAGATGGAAAAACTCAACCCGCGGGTTCCGCAGCCCTCCTTTTCCACCCACCTTATACACGCAAAAACCAGAAGAAAATGGGCCAAATGGTGGTGGGGTTACTGGTTGATGTGTTCCCAGTATTCGGAGTTTATTATCACTTTGAGGTAGTCTCTAGCGTACTGGAGCACCTGTTTCAGGGCACAGTTGATTGTCTCTAGGGATACTAAGAGTTTTAGTTCCATGGGTTTTTCTGATTCTTTCCGTCGTATTTCGTCCCTTATTCTGCACAGCTTGTCTATTTTTCTCAGCATTTTCAGAGCGGCGTTGGAATCTTTCTGTGAGCCTGCTGTTAGGATTTCATCGATTAGGGGGTTCGCTTCCTCGTTGAGTTTGGAGTAGAGGTTTTTGATTTCGCCTGGAATCTCGAAGTCCTTTATGAGTTCTATCTGCTCTGCTATTTCCACCGAAGAGTCCGCGATTCGCTCTATGCTCCTCACGATGGTGCTCCATCCCATCGCGGCTCCGTTGCGCTCCAAGCCGATTTTTCTGGCGATAACCCTGTCGTGTATTCCCACCGTGAGCAGTCTCTGTATGAGAAGGTAGAGACGGTCAACCTCTTCGTCCTGAGTTTCTAGTTCCCTCGCAACTTCAGGGCTCGGGTCGGTGATGGCGTTTATTGCCTTCTTGAACATTAGTGAGGAGATTAGTGCGAGCCGGTTGACGACCTCGTCCAGGTTGAAGTCTGAGGGCTCCAGGAGGTTTTTCACCTTGATCGAGTTGGGGGACTCCGAGAGGATTTCGAACCCTATGAGGTTGCGAATGGTGTCTACCGCAACCTTCTTCTGTGAGGGGTTCATTTCCTTCTTCTCGGATACTATTTCAAGACTGTCGACACCTATTATGTAGTTGCCGAGAATCATGGTGATTAACTCCGAATCGGAGAGATTATCCAGTACGATTTTGGGGGCTGGCGTCTCCTTCTTTTTGGTTTCAAGAACCTTGGTTATTCTTAATTCTCCCTCGTCCTCCTCCATTATTGCTATAGTGTCCCCCTTTTTGATCTTGTTATTCTTTATCCAGCTCTTGGGCAGCGAAATAATGTAGGAAGACTTGCCAGTAATTTGAACCTTGCGAAATTCAATGTTTTCCTTCATATCACTAACATCCATCGCCGTCACCTTCAACGAAGTACTGTAAATTACAGAATACAAATAAATTATAAATAAACCTTTGGGAATATTAAGTGAAAGCAGTCACACGATAATAATCGACCCCTCAAACTTGTTTACCAGCCAATAAGAAAGATGGGGAGATTAAAGGGGTGGGAGGAAATTCTGCAGTAAAACCCATAGGAAGAAACCCTGGTCCCGAATAGGGTATGCCAGAGCATAAACACCCAGCGTCACGAGCATTGCAACTATGATTCCAGCTATTGACTGACCAACTGTGTGCGCCTTTAGCTTAATCCTAGCCCAAGCCACGGGGATTACTACGGCGAAGAAGGGTAGAGTTGCGATTCCAAAAACGTACACGAGGGCGGTTGATGGTCCAGAAACCCCGGCTGTGTGAACGCTGATCTTCCATTTCAGATTGATTATAGCCACAGCAAGCGTAACAAAGCCGTAGGTTAGGGAGATAGCGTACATAGCGGTTGCCTTTTCGTGGCTAAACACCATGGCACCGGCGAGGTAAGCCAGAACGGCTAGGGCGAAGTAGAACGTTCTAGCCTCACGAGAGGAGACCCAGATGTCAACCTTTCCCCTAACGTACGCGACTAGAACCGGTGATATCGGAAGAACCACAACGAATAGTACTCCGAGTAAGAAGCATTGCAGTGAATTCAGTATGGGTCCAGTGCCGGTCGGTGCCATGAAAGCAAAAACCAAAACAACCAGAAATCCGATGAACTGAGGAGTGAGAACCCTGGACACGAGGTCCGCGGCACGATAAGTCCCATTCTCGGCGCTTCCCGCGGCAGAATCAGACTCGTGTCCGTGCTCATTGAGGTAATCCTCTGTGGAATCGTGGTTCAAACAGAAGCCTCCGAAACGTTTCATGAATGATGATTGTTGAAGCGGCTTGGTATAAAAAAATATTGATGGTGACGGAGAAATTTTGTCTTAAGGAGACTGCTGACGATGCGCGGTGAACGATGGGAAGCGAGTAAGCCACCGCAAACAAGGCGTTTTTCACTTTCCAATCATTACTTCGGTGGCCTTCATTATCGCCTGCACCTTGTCTCCCACCTTGAGCTGTAGTTCCTCTGCCGCTTCCCTGGTTATAACCGCAGTGATTACAAAGGGTGCCTCAACTCTCACTTTCACTCTCGCGGTAACAGGTCCGATTTCGATTTCCTTGACGGTTCCACTAATCTGGTTTCTCGCGCTCAGCTTCAATATGACCTTCCTCCCTCTTTTTCGTAAAACCGAACTAGATTTCTTCGGGTTTGTCCACCATTATCTCCGTGGACTTTATGAACACTTTGACCCGGCTGCCCTTACCTATTTCGAGTTCTTTGGCTGACTTCGCGGTGATTATGGATGTTAGGGTAAATGGTT
>JAUQYY010000085.1 GCA_030587505.1 Candidatus Sigynarchaeota archaeon | reverse complement strand
AATTAGACTGCATGATTATCATTTCTTAGTGGTGAAGTGGTTTGGGGAGAGCTATTGTCATTTCAGGGTGTCCTGGCACGGGGAAAACAACCCTAAGTTCCAGGCTGGCAAAAATTATCGGAGCGAAACTAGTTGGTCTGAGTGAACTGGTGGAGAGAGAGAAGCTCTACAGTCACGTTGACGCCAAACGAAATACAAAAGTGGCAAACCTAGACAGGTTAGTACCAAGGCTTGTGGAGCTCATAGAGGCGTCGGAGGGATTCGTGATTGTTGAGGGACATTATTCGGACATCGTTCCATCTGAGTATGTTCACGTAGCCATTGTTTTGAGGACCCACCCCGAGACTTTGAAAAAGAGGCTGAAATCCAAGGGTTGGAAAGAGAAGAAGATTATCGAAAATGTCCAGGCGGAGATTCTTGGCTCCTGCACCTACAACGCGTTAGAGGCTTATGGAAGTGAGCTTGTCTACGAGATTGATACAACTAATCTTTCGGAGGAAGAAGAGGTTTCAATGGCGCAAAGAATAGTAGAAGAGAAAACCGGAAACTACAAGGCGGGTAAAATTGATTGGCTCTCCATGCTTGATGCTGATAACGAGTTGGACAAATACTTTGAGTGAACGCTATCTTTTTAGTTACCTTTTCTTAATCCTTTCCATTAGTCTTTGAATAGATATCTCATAGAGTCCCTCTTCTACGGAGAGTATCAGTGGTTTTCCTCTCATAAGTCCGTTCACATCGATTTCGAATCTCCCCAACCCGTCCAGTTTTATGGTTTCCAGCCTCTTCTTCTCCGGTTCTTTAGCCCAAGCGGTGTCTTCAAACGCGAGGGAACTTTCTTCCAGTCTTGGAGTATCGGATTTCTTAAGCGGGTTTCTTTCTTTTATGTTAATTTTTACTTCCTTTTTCATTTTTTTGAGTTTGAACGTGGTTGACCCACAGTTGGAGCAGGTGAAGTTTGCCTGTTTGGGGGAGAGTTGTGTACCGCAGTTTATGCAGTAATGAATGAAACCGTTTTCTTGTGTTTTTTCCCGTGTCAATCGAGTGGCCTTCTCAACCTTGTTTGAGCATCAGGGAGATGATGCTTGATGTTTCTCGCAAGACGTTCACACTGTTTGCGGGTGCTATGATTGTTATTTTTGAGTCTCCGTTGGGTTTGTTTTTCCACCTCATAAATCCTTTGCCACTGGGGTTCTTGTTAAAGGTTAGAAGTTCTATCCCGGTGAATGTCTCGTAGTCGATTTCGAGCATTGTTTCTCTTATCAGGTCCGCCTGCTCCTCCGGTTTGAGGACATCCTCAAGAACTAGGATTACGTTTTGTTTAACCTTTCCCACTATGAATCTTATCTTGTCCCGTGGAGCTAAGCCGTTGACAACCCATCTGGGTATTATATCTATTCGTGGATTCATCATGTGGTTCACCCTCAGCGTGATTCGGCTATTAGTCTGTAGAGTTCTTCGATGTTTTCTCCGGTGAGCGCTGAGATGGCTACGCTCTTATGGTCGGGGAAGGAGTCATAGACCAGCTTGGGGCGTGATCTGGGCAGGTCTATCTTGTTCGCCACGATTATGTTCGGTATATTTTTCGCCCTCAGGTTTCCCAGAATAACGAGGTTTACCTGGTCGAATGGAACTCTCGTAGTGTCAATAACTGTTAGAGCTAGGTCTACGTTGTCGAGCCACTGTATAGCTTCGACCACACCTCTGGTTGCTTCTTTGGCTCTTTCAACGGCCTCCTCGTTTGATAATCCGTGTTTCAGGAAGGCCCTGTAATCGATTTTGCTCGAAATGCCCGGCATGTCAACGATGTTCATTTTGAGGCGTTTCCCGTTGTAATTCATCTCCAAGTGTTCTACGATGTTGGCTGTACGGGTTTCATGCGGAATCGGCGAGATTTTTCCAGCCTCTTTTCCCATCCAGTCCATGCAAATCCTGTTTGCAAGGGTTGTCTTTCCGGCGTTAGGACTACCATAAACACCCAGGGTAAACTCCCCGTTTCTCCTAAAAATCCTCGAAATTTTTGAGAGCCAGTCAGTCATCTTTCTCCACCCAAGCGATTTGAACCTTTGGGGATTCGCTTCCCCCCCACGCTTGCCCTGGGATGACCTTCTCGCATCACCCCCAGAGGATTAAGTTTCTTAGAGGGCTTCTTCCGTTTTCTAGGAGACTCGACGTGCTCAGAGATGGTAGATAAGGTTGAAACCCCCATACGAGAGATGGCATACGAAGTTTCATGAAACACGGTACCCACGTCGAATCCCTCACTAGAGAAGTGGGCCGGCAATACATGTTTAACCAGTCCTTCTAATTTAAAAATAAGTAATACTAGAATAACACTGGAAACTTACCAACCCCCCATAGGGAAGGAAACATTATGCACCTTATGGAGGTTTGATCACTGCAGGGTGTTGAACACCGGCGAGGGGGATTTTTGGCTTCTTCAGCTTTTCGTTGTGAATGGTACCTGTTCTGAGAAGTTTTATATATTTTAACCTGTTATAATTTTGAACAAAAACATGAGGAGAGAAAATGTCTACAGTAAAGAGGAAAGTTTACAGAGTGCTGAAATGGTCTGCCATAGTTGCAGGGATCGCTGGAGCCATAATAACCGGTCTCATCGGTTTCAACGCTTTTCGAGTGCACTTCTCCCCGCTACCAGGCTACTTCAACAGCGACACCTCCAATCCTTCCAACATAAGTTACGTTTACGGTACCCCCATATTCTTGAGCTATGATGGGTACTTTTATGATTTTAACATATGGATGAACGTACAACTAATGTTCCCAAACGGAACAATTATTGACAGCGATTCGGACTACGCGGTGTGGCCCTTAGGACTGTACATGAACACTTTCAAAGTACTGAACATTTCGCTCAACTATTCCCAATCGGTCATCGACTGGTGCAAGGCAAACAACCAACCCATATTCGTGTTCACAATAGTTCGGGTCTGGTTCAACCTTCCTATCCTCGGTAACAACTACCTCATAACCCCCGTAACTATCTATAACATCTACCCCGTCTATCCTCATTAGCGCCTGGAGGAATGAACGTTGTCAATTATTAAAACAATATTAAGGAATCCGCTATACACGGGGACAGCCTACGCCATAGAGTACTTCATCTACTTCTCGGTTGTACCTATCCTAGGTGCTTCCATCATAGATGATTTCGGCCTCATAATCCAGAGACTAGACCCATTAACGCTGATAATGTTTGGCGCCGCTATCGCCATTCTGATCTTCTTCCAAAAAGCCTTGCGAAGAAGCCACCTAAGATTAAGTGGCGCAAGTGGAATAGCACGATACCTCGTATCGCTAGCGTACACGATAGTCATCGCAGATATGCTCAGGTTCATTTGGGTGTACGGTTCCATCTGGCAACTCCTCTACGCCTCAACCATGTGGATAACTGTTGACTACAGCTTCGTAGTATGGGTTGTGATAATCGCCTTCATAGTGAGATTCGCAAGATACTCCTACCAGATCATTTTCGCAAGAGACCTTCAGGGTGAAAAAGGAGTAGAGACAATAGAGGAGGAAATAAGAGAGGAACTTGAAGACTAACAACGGCAGGAAGAACCCAAGCTTTATTTTCCTTTTATTCTCATAATAAAATCTTCATAATAATTTATGAAACCCATTGTATTATGATAACGGAAATTAAAGAGATTAGTAAACTTTTTATATAAATTTTATAATTCAGTAACTAGGGAAAGTGAGGCAATGAAGCTTCTCGGCGTTGCAAGACTAAGCGATAAGAACAGGATAACCCTGACGAAGGGTGTACGTGAAAAGCTGAAAGTAGAGTCGGGAGACCTTCTCCTGTTCTTTGAAGACGACGAAGGAAACATTCTAGTCTGCACCGAGAACACACTACCGGCGGGCAGAACGGACCTAGAAGTCCTAAAGATACTGGTCACAGGTCCCTACAACGCTGGAAAAAGCACCGTTGTATCAAACCTATCCAGAAAAGCCACAAGCATAGAGGCCCTAGGTACAACTGTAGGCTTTGATTTCGGCAGGAAGTACGATGAGGTCAACGTGTTTGACCTCCACATCTTTGGAACTCCGGGTCACACACGCTTCGCATTCTTGCAGGAGATTCTCGCCCGTGGAAGCGCTGGGGTTCTCCTCGTGGTGGACAGCACAAACCCCGAAACCTTTGGCCTGGCTCGGGACATACTGTACCGGGTAAAAAGGGAGATAAGCGAAAACGTTCCCGTTGTTATCCTCGCCAACAAGCAGGATCTTGAAGGAGCCCTATCACCTGAGGAAGTGGCAAAACAGCTTAGTATTGGTGTCGACGTCCCTGTGGTAGGCACCGTGGCCACACAACACCAAGGCTTGAGGGAAGCTCTGCAGCTGATGCTCAAGGAGATAACCAAAAAAAGGGAACAAAAGAGAAAGAAATAAAGATTCTGATATCGCGATCTACACACTTATCACAATGTCTCTGTGCCACGAAGCTCGTAGTGCGGGTGTCTAGCTCCGAAGAGGAGTCAAGCAGTCGTACCGGAGAGTCTCCACTTATTCTCTGAGTGCTTTGCGTATTATCTCAACTATTTTCGGTATTGAAGCTTCTTCCAGTTCTGAGGATGTTAGCAGACCGTCATGGGAGATTATTAGGGGAACAGTCATTTCTTCCTCGGTGAGTCCACCGTGGCTTCCCCTTATTTTTGTGTCCCCCATCTCATAACCTTTCATAGCGGTTACAACCAGGTCTCCGCTTCTCGGGTGGAGGAGTCTTAGCTCCGAAATTCTTTCGCGTTCCATGACTTCGAGGACGCCATCAACTTCAGAGAGGAACTCACACGCCTCATCCTTTTGTTCGGGGGATTTGAGGTATACGTGGCTGGTTCTGTGGGAGGCTAGGGCTATAGCATCGAGTTTCTTCTCTTTTAGTAGTTTGTTTAATTGGATCTGTTTTTCTCCGTTGGTCATCCCGTGGTCCGCTGAGACAATCATGCACACTTCCCGGCCTCGGGAATAATACTCCTCAAATATTTTCCTGAGAGTTGAGTCTACGTCTTCTATTATTTTTATTGCTTCATCACTCCGAGGCCCGTATTTCTCTCCGACACTGTCGACCGCTGGAAAGTTCGCGATTATGAGGTCAGGCTCTTCCCTTCTAATCAGTCTGAGAGACTCCTCCAGGACTATTCGATTCTGCTCCGGGACGGGGAAGCTTTGAACGTAGGCTTTTGAAACCACATGCTGCGCCCCCTTTGTTACTGGCTCTGCTATGGCTGCCGTGCTTAATCCCGCCGACGCCGCTTCCTCAAGAATGGTTGCCGCTTCTATGGACTGGTCGGGGTCGTAGTAGTCAAAGTTTCTTGGTTCTCCGGCTTCTCTGTCGAAGAACTGGTTACCCACTATTCCGTGCTCGTCGGGATAGGCTCCAGTAATTATGGACGCATGCCCGGTGTACGTTGCTGTTGGAAAAACCGCTCTGCACGAAAGTGTGTGTGCACCCCTGCTTGCAAGCCTGTCTAGAAAAGGCGTTTCCGCATCCCGTATCCAGTTGATATTACACCCGTCAAGAACAGCTAAGTAAACCTTCAATATCGTTCCTTCCATAACACGGTTCTTCATTATCTTTAAATTAAGAGTATAATGAGGTATTATATATGTGCGTTAAAGACGTGATTCACGGAGAGATTAAACTCAATGAGATTGAACTCAAGCTTTTGGAAACCAAACCGATGAAGTCGCTCTCGGGAAAAATGGACATCGGAAACATCAACCTTGTTTATCCCGGCGCCAGACACACTCGACTTGAGCACAGCCTTGGAACAATGTACATGGCGAACGAGATCTGCAGCACTCTGCTAGAGAAAGGCTACGAGGTTAGTGATGAAGTAAAGATTGTTAGATTATCGGCGCTGCTACACGACGTAGGGCACGGATCCGGGGCGAAACCACCTCGGAGTGTAAACCTTTCTCTCACGGTTCAGAGATCATCCTCCACGAAAAAACTGGCCTCACACACGAAGAGACAAGCCGAAAAATAGTAATGGACAGAACATCGGAGATTAACCAGAAGCTCAGAGACTCCGGAATCAGCGACAGAGAGATCGGCGAGATAGCGGACATGATTCTAGGAACAAACAGGAGGAGACCCTTCCTGGGAGAAATTATTCACTGGATGGTGGACGCCGACAAGCTTGACTACCTGCCCAGAGACTCTCACTGCACGGGATTTCTACCCTCCCTGGTTCAAAGCATGCAAATAGTCGGCTCCATGGAACTGCTTGAAGAACACTTGGTTTTTGAAAGGAGGGCGATCCCGTACCTAGAGTCCATGGTCTTCGCTGAAACCATATACTACAACAACATTCACTATCACCCCGAGGTCAGGAGAGCTGATCAAACCCTCTCAAGAGCAATAAAAATTGCAATAGAAGAGGGCAGGATGACGCCCGTAGAGGCGCAGAAAATGACAGACAACCAGATTATACGCTTCCTCAAAAAAGTGGGGGGAAAGGCATCAGCCCTAATATCTAGAATCCAGGGGAAACCATTAAACACCATCCTGGTTTTAAACTGGAACGACCTCAATCAAGAGAATATAAACAGACTGCTGGAAGTGCGAGGCGACAGTCGGCAGAAAGGGGAATTGGAAAGAGCCATCGCGCAGCGCGTCAAAGGCGACCCAGACCTCACCATCGTGGATATACCCCCACCCCCACGCATCCAAGAAGCTGACGCACCCATACTAGACGGAGGCGAGACCATCCCCCTAAAGAGCGCCTCAACCATAGCTAGAGCGCTGAGTGAAAATCACCCCAGCCTGTGGAGCCTCCGCGTCTACTCTGAAAGAAAAATCGAAGAAAACACAAAAAGCTTCCGAGAGTTTTTCCTAACCCTCATCTGAAACCCAAACAAAGAAAGATGAAGAGAAGGGAAAGGAAGGAAAAGAACCTAGATTACTCCGACTCGGAGTTTATTTCCCTGTAGAGTTCTCTCTGGGTTAGGTACCTCATGATTTCTGAACTCCCCGCACCGATTTGTGCTATGCGAATGTCTCTGAGGTAACGCTCCAAGGGGTACTCCTTGGTGTAGCCGATCCCCCCGACCACCTGCAACGCCTCCGTGCAGACCTCGGTGCACTTGTCGGCTGTGAAAAACTTGGCTATGGCCACCTCCTTGGTTGGGTTCAGTCCCGCGTCGATCATCCTGGCAGCCCTCAAAACCAGCAGTCTCCCAGCCTCTATCTTCGCGTACATCTCGGCGATCTTGAAGCTCACACCCTCAAACCCCCTTATCGCTCTTCTAAACTGGACCCTCTCCGCGGAGTACTTCGCAGCAATTTCAAAAGCAGACCTGGCGACACCGATGTACTGGCTGGCAGCAAAAACCCGCTCATCATTCAACCCCTCCATCAACACCCGGAAACCCATGTTCTCCCGGCCCAGAAGATTCTCCCGGGGAATCCTACAGTCGTTAAACCTGAGGTGAGAATTAACGGAGCCACTCCTACCCATCAACTCGTAGTCCTTCACAACCTCGAACCCAGGAGTATCAGTAGGAAAAATAAAGGCGCTCATACCCTCCCTCGGGTGAACATCAGGATTAGTGATAGCGTACAAGAGAATGAAATCAGCCCTGCTACCGTTGGTTATAAACCTCTTCTCACCACTGATAACGTACTCGTCGCCCTCAAGCCTCGCCCTGGTACGCATACCCCCTACGGCGTCGCAGCCGCCACTCGGCTCGGTTATGCCAATCGCCCCCAGCCTCTCCCCGCTCATCAACGGCTTCAGAAACCTCTCCTTCTGCCACTTGTCCCCAAACTTCATAATTGGACAGGCGTAGAGGACAGAGGAAGCCCCGTACGTGATTGCAACAGCAAAGCTCGCCGCGGTTAACTCCTCTCCGATTATGCTCCTGTAAACCGAACCCTTGCCCTCCCCACCAATATCCCCCGGGAAGGTTACACCAATGTAGCCACGCCTCCCCATGTCACGGACTATTTCCCTAACAAGGTCGAATGAGCCTGTTCTCTCTATTTCCTCAACGTGGGGTAGAACCTCATCCGCAACGTACCCTCTGAAATCCCGACGAAACCTGTTTTCCTCCTCACCATAAAGAAAGAGGCTACCCTCCCAAGTACTGTAACCAAACCTCCAGTTCAGATCATCGAGAGAAACGTGTCCCACTCTAGGCACCTTAACACCACCCATTAGCAGGTTAAAAACTTCGGCTTCCAAACATCATGACCAAAATTAATATATATCTATCCCTCAAAAACAGGCAGCCCACTAAAGAATTATTAACCCCCCTAAACAAACATCACACAGGATAGGGAAGGTGGGGTAGAAGTTTCGTGGCTGTGCGGAATGTATTAATGTAGGAACGTTTATTTAGTTCTCGACGAGAAGAACGTACGGTGAAGAAGGATGGATAGAGATAGGCTTATACAGAGGGTGAGATCACTGCCCGAGGACAGTCTCAAGGAGCTTATGGATTTCATTGAACATCTGGAAAAGAGGGGGAAGAAAACCGAGAAGAAGAAAAAGGAGAAAGACCTCCTGGAAGACGTAATAGGGATCTGTGAAGGCCCCCCTCCGACCTGGCGGAAAGGCACGATAAATATGTCTACAGCTAAACTTGTTTTCGTGGACACATAAGCACACACGCCAAAATGGAAAGGCGATTATTAAACCCATCATTAATACTTGAAAGTTTTCGAGAGAACTTAAGGACTGCCTCTGCAAATCCATCATAATCATCGAGAAACACCACTTAGAGGCGATGAGCATCACAAAAGTCAGAGGAAAAGCCGATAGGGGAACAGGAGACAGGTTCACAGGAGAAGAGGCCGAAAACATAATTAAAAGTGTTGAGAGATTTTTGGAAAAGACTAGGAATATCCTAATCGCCGGAACATCATTTCAAGGCAGCAGGTGAAAATGGGAAAGGTACCTATTCACCCTATGAGTCAAGAGTGAAACTATTCCTCAGAGTCTGATTCCTCGCAAAAAGGTTAAAATTCTTTGTAAGCTACTTGTTGGATTCGCGCGTTTCTGGTGTGATTGGGATTCGCGTCAGACCTGGCACCCTGTCGAAATCCGCATCATCGGACACTACGACTCCATCTAATTTTAGGGTTGAAGCGGCTATCAGACTGTCGAAATAGGTCAGTCCGTATTTCTCTTCTATTTCAGCCTGCTTGATTATGAGACCCGTGTTGAGGGTGTGTGCCTCCTTCACCCCACTTCTTTTGAGTATGTAGCTCAACGATTCCACCGCGGATGCTACCTCACTTGCTTTTCTCCCCCTCGCCCTTAGAACAGTCTGAAACTCTAGGAGAGCAGTGTCCGGAACCTTTAACCCTTTGATAGTTAAGGCCTCCAACGCTGCGCTATGCTTCTTATCGTTCGGGTTTAGGGCGAAAATCAACTCAGTGTCGGCGACCGGCATCTCTCATCCACTTCTCCGCCCTCTTCTCGTCTTCCTCTTCATCGTAGGGCTCGCCGATAACTTCAGCTAGAACCCTGAAGGGATCCTTGGAAACAGGCTCCAGCACTATGCTTCTTCCCTCAACCCGTATCTTGAGCAGATCCCCCTCTTTCACACCCACCATTTTACGAATCCTCGCCGGAATCACCAACACATGCTTTTTGCCGACAACCACAGTATCTTCCGACATTAAAAAATCACCAAACTAAATACATATTCTAACCATAATAAATTTTCCGAATAATGAGAACTTGTTAAAAAATAATTTTTTATAGGGGAAATGCGCTAAGTGTCTTCCCCTATGGTTCCGACGAAGCAGCCCGAACGGAGGTGATGAAGAATGGAAGAAGAGTGCAGGAAAGAGGAGGAGAGCCGCGTCGTGGCCCTCGTCTTCAGGGAGCCACTCCCGTGGGGGGCGGTCTCCGCCCTAACCTACACCCCACGGAGTACTATGCGCTCACTCGGAGATAAAAGCCTTTTGGTCTTCTTCAAGTCGGAGGCGGGAAACAAGGAGCCAGGCGCCACGGCCTGGAACCTCCCCCTCGAAGACCTCGCCAGGAACCCCTGGCTGGGGTTCAAGCCCGAAGACCCCGACATCGAGGACCTCTGCTTCAGGCTAGGCTTCGACTACGCCCTCAGGCTCGCGGAGGACACAGCGTGGGACGAGAGGGAGAAGATGAAGGGAAAGAAGGCAAGGTGGGGCA
>JAUQYY010000084.1 GCA_030587505.1 Candidatus Sigynarchaeota archaeon | reverse complement strand
TTCAAGAGGTGGGCGAACGCCCAGCACTACCACGAGCAGTACGTCAGGGCGAGGAACCACCCAGAAAAAAACACTGATCCAACTACTAATCTCCGATAAATGAACCAGTGCCTTCAACCCCGTGGAGAGAGCTTACCATTTGTTTATCACATTTTTTATTAAAATTTCTAAGTTACAATATAAATACATCGCAGAAATCGAATCATGGTTTTGTAGTAATAGCACGAAATCCTTTAATATTTATATTTCGCTTTATTACTAAAGCATAACCCTCATGTTTTTGGAAAAACCTCACGTTTATAAAAGTTTAAATTTTCGTCGAGTATTTTTTAATTAAAGGGGTGAAACACTTGCATTGGTTCCGCAGAGTAAAAGACACACGAAGGGAGGTCAAAGACGAATTCGAACTCCTCTACGCCGACCTAGGTGAGAGAGCCAAAAAGGTACCCGAAGACAAACCAGCAGAGTTGGCTAAGATTTTCAACTGTCCGATAAGCTTCTGTAAGGTTGCTTACCAACTGGAACTCGACGGTGTCATGAGCGCTGAAAAAGCGTTAGAGCTTATTCTCTGGGAGTATGATAGGAAAAGGCAGATAGGCAGTCCGGTTGTGCCGGTTTTATCCTACGAGTTTAACTTCGCGGTTCAGGAAGGCAGGTGGATAGAGTACCTCTACAGCGACTTTTTCAGAAAGATACAAAACACGAGAGAGCTCTACAATTTGGAGAAAGTTATAGAAGGGGAGGGAAACATTCCAGTTGAGAAAGTGATGCATATTTTACGGGAAAGAAGAAAGCTTGCTGAAACTTATCTCGTTCCGGTTATAACCAAATGGAAAAAAACACACGAAGCCGCCACCAACAATGACGCGGCCATCACCTTCTGTGCTGCTGTTCTCAAAACCTCTCACTCGGAGGCGATTCTTGCTCTTCAGCAGGCAAAAAGGAGATTAATAAGAGTGCTGAGAAAATTTTCGGAGGCGTTTGAGCTTTCACCTGACAAGAGTCTTTTTGAATCTGACAGTAGGCTAAGGCAGCCTTCACTGGCTGGGGAGCAAACATCTGAGGATGCGCAGAGTCCTCTGGAAAAAATCTACGATCTCATAGATGAGCTGGAAAAGTCCTTAAAGGCGATGTCCGAGTATGCCATAGCCGAGATAATTTTAGAAGTTACTCCAAAACCCATTGCCGTGGAGCCCACAGTCGGCGTTTCAGACTACTTGATTGTAACCCCTCCCATTCCGAGGGAGGGAATGGTTGGACCCGACCTGAAAGAGCCGTGTGACTTTCTCGAAAGAGATCTCGTCTTTGCGAAAAGAAGAGTGATAGCTGTCAAAGAAAACTTCCTACTTGAGCGAGTGAGAAAAGTTCACAAAGCTCTGCAAAACAGGGGGCAGGACGTAGAGGAAAGCGGCGCCTGGATACTGTACAAGGTTTCCCAAGACTTTAACATTGCCCCTATGTCAACTCAAGATGCTTTGAAGTACATCAAGAAAGAGCTAGAGAACAAAGAGGGGGATCTCTCCGAACTGGTGGAAAAAATAGTTACGGATTACCTGTGGGAAAAAATAGTTTTACCCATACAAATAGAAGAGAAGGAATCCTAATTGGAAGAACGCGTATTATTCTGGCTTATGGACCTGCAGATTCCTGAACTAAACTTTGAATTCGGAAAGGCGGATTTTAATGGAAATATACTAATTACCTCGAGGCAACTTTGGTCCCTGATAAAGGGCTCAATGGTGAGATCCTGTCTCATAGGTCCAGGAATCGTTTTGGGGAAATCGGAAGTATTGGGCAAACCCGTACACGTGGAAGAGCGAATAGGAATGGTAATCTTCGACCCCACCGAAATGAGGCTGGATGACCCAACCCCCTTAGTTAACATAATAAGCCCTGAAGTGTTTGACCCCTTGGAATCTTCAACAAGTGAGGAGATAGAAAGAATAATAGAAAACATAACTGTTCAAAAAGGTAAAATACTGGTGCCCGAGGAACTAGCCAAAATCAAACACCGGGCCGCACTGCCAATCACGATGGGGCGGGATGTAAGCCTCATAAAGGCGAATGTCTACCATGTTCCCGGTGTTGAACGTGCGCGGTTTGTTCTCGGAGGAAAACACAGAGCTATCTATGGTCCGCTGGTTAAGGGTTTGAGGGAGGGTAGATTCCATGAATCCGCTCTTACTCGGATTCTCAGGGCTGACATTAAAAAGTTTACACCGTTTACTAGGGAGAACATCGAACCGGATTGGACAATCATTGAACAGTATCCTCAAATCTCAACCAAACACGACGCCTACAACCAATTCGTAAAAGAATACCAGATAGTACTTGACACGATATACAAAAACGAAGAAGCATTTCTGTACTGATTTTAAATGGAAATAGAGGCGGGATACGCCGAACCGTTTTGGCTTTCTGTGCAGAAACCTTTTTTATTTTTTAGAACACGAATAAACTAAACCAAACCCCGAGGAGTTATGAATGAGGGTGGTGATTTATCCCTCTGCGTTGTCAAAGATTATGGATTTCGCGGGAATCGACACTAAGAGGGAATCCGCGGGTTTCTTGATAGGGAAGCTTGTTGGAGATAAGCTGGTTATAACCGATAGTTCGTTGGCTAGGCATGTGGGTACAGCCGGGCACGTGGTTGTGGATGATACTGAGATGGCCGAAATAGCGGAGGAGCTGAGTGAAGAGGGTACGGGTGAAACCATTGTGGGGTGGTGGCACACCCATCCATCTATGGGCGCTGGGTTCATGTCTGGGACTGACGTAGCCACTCAAGAAAAGTATCAGAGGCTGTTCCCCAAAGCCGTGGCTTTTATCGTTGATCCTGTTAAATTTTTGCAGACCGGAAAAATCGAGGACTTGGACTATCAGTGCTACACAGTTGTCAACAAAACCTACAAACCCCTAGAAACAGAAATCGCAGGCGATACGGACGAGGTTTTGGTAACAACGTTCAGGTCGATAAGAAAGCTCAGAAGAGACCTTCAGAGAGTGATCCGAAAGGACTACGAAGAAAGAGTGAGTTATGAGACCGTGGAAAAAGCCAAACATACTACAGAGGGCCACATAATTATCCTAGCCCTTTGGACAGTAGCGTTAACGATAACCCTCACTCTAATCCTCCTAAGTTTATAACGAAGAGCAATTTCCCTTTATGTCTAATTGGCTGGGAGGAGTAGACTAGAAGAAGAGTAAAAATTAGTGTTCTAAAAGAGTATCCTTAGTTTTTGGCTCATATTCTTGGATTGTTCGTTTCTTACTCGAGGTTTAGTAGTTTCCTCGCGGTGTCTATCTGTTTCTCTTTTTTCTTTCTGTGGTTTTTTATCCATGTGAATATGATGTCGACGACTTCCTGTTTGTGCTCCCCACACATCAGACTCCCGTTTTTACAGTTCTGGTAAGCTTTAATTATTTTCTTATCATCCTCCACGAAGTGGAACACGCAAAGCTCGTGAATCATGCACTTCTCGGGTTCTCCACCTAGTTTTTTCTGTTCTGCAATAGTTGCACGTCCACCCGTAAACGCGTTCATAACCTTCATTCGGATGCTCTCCAAATCTTCGCTGAGATCGAAGTAGCTCATAGGGTTCCTCTTACTCATCTTCTCCGAACCGTCTAGCCCCCTCATGAGGCGGTGAAAAGTGGCGCTGGGAAGAACAAACCCATAAGTGGACCGCAGTTTCCTGGCAAAATCCCTAACCAGACGGATGTGCGGATCCTGATCCAACCCCACAGGAACAACAACAGGCTTCGGGCCGCCAAAGTCGGGGTGTTGTGGTAGCATAATGTCTCCGGACTGAATCATCGCACTCATATAAAGCCCAAAATTGGTTTGCTCTCCGTACACCGCGTTAACCGTTGCTGTCGTAACGTTAGAACCAAAAATAAAGGCATAGTCCATGACCCTCTTCTCCTGGGACTGACGATAAACGTGAGCATTCTTGGGGTCCAAGCCCAGAGCCAGAATATCCGCGAGATTGTCCACCGCGGTTTCAGCCGACTCCTCGTATGGAATCCTGTTATCCGCGTACGTCTCTATGTCCGCGATACAGTAGAAAGCCTTGGCACCAAACTCTTTCTGAAAGTACACGATTTCGCTTGCCGTCATGAGCGTGCCTAGGTGCATCGCTCCGCTCGGCTTTATTCCGCTCATTACCGCGAAAGGCTCTTTTTTTTCGATTGCCTCCAGAATTGTTTGGAATCCTCTGTGTCCGAATATAATCCCTCTCCGCATGTACTTGTTGGGGTTCGGTATCCGTTTTATTACCTCTTCGTCGAACGGCTCTATTCCGAACTCGTCAAAGAGTTTAGTGTAGTCTTCTACGTACGTTGTTCCCCAAGGATTGATTACCGTTTTTTGCTTGTCCTTTTTGTCCACCTTTTTTGCCTCTCGAACTTTGCTGTCTTTGACTTTTTTTGTGGACATCGTGCTGAGTGATATTAAATTTTTCGTAAAAGCTTTGTGGTCTAAACGAACACGTCCAAAAATTCCTCCTGTTTCTTTCTCCCCCTTGGAGCCGTTTGGGAGGGGGATGAGCTTTTTCGTGGAACCCGCAGAGGATGGCGGAGCACATCGCGGGGCCGCGGGGTATGGCCTGCCTCCTCTTGGCGGGGCCTCAACCAAGAAAAGAAAAACTCTAATTTTTGGACGCGTTCGGTCTAAACTCAGGGAGATGCTCATCAAAGTTAGTGAGTTTACGAAACGTTTCGTTTTGGCAGAAATGTTTCAAACATTTTTCGATGTTCACTCGTTGATTCCTGTCCAGCTGCCGGTTCTTTCCTGCTTTCGTGTTGTGCTATTTTTTGGTAGATGATTTTAATTGTATTTCCTCTCTCTACAGTCCCCTTTTAGGGGATGTCAACATTCGAACTCTTAGCGCAAGAAGTGTTCTAATTCCTTCAGGATGAGGAGTGACAAATCGATTTATAAGTGTACAGAACACTATGGTCGGAAGATATTTATATACTCCCAAAATTTAGTTCTGCCGACTAATCACACTACAAACAACACCTTGGCACGAAAACTAGGAGGCAATTCGATGGCAAAGTACCACATAGCATTAATTGAAGGTGATGGCATCGGGCCCGAGGTTATAGGTTGCGCCGTTAGGGTACTTGAGGCAGTTGGATTTGACGCTGAGTTCGTTCCGATAGAGGCGGGTTACTGGGCTTACAAAAAGTTTGGCACTCAGGTCACCGACTCTGCTTGGCAGATTATTTCTGAGAGCGATTGCATTCTTAAGGGCCCCACCACGACGCCGCCGGGTGGTGGTGAGACCAGAATGAAGAGTGTGGCTGTGACCCTGCGCCAGAAACTCGACCTCTACGCTAACGTTAGACCGTGCAAGAGCAGGCCTGGAATACCCGTACCCACCAAGTTTACTGATCTTGACTTTGTGATAGTGCGGGAGAACACAGAGGGCCTGTACAAGGGTGTAGAGTTTGAGATGGATGAGGACATGGTTGTTTCGCTGCGTGTGTTCACCAGAAAGGGCTGCGAACGAATCTCTCGTTTTGGCTTCGAATTGGCGAGAAGGGAGAAGCGTAAGAAGGTTACACTCATAACAAAGGCAAACATACTGCAGGTGACAGACGGATTCTTCACTGACATCTTCAACAAAGTCGCCGAGGACTACCCCGAAATCGAGCACGAGGACATATTCGTGGACAGGGCCAACATGTACCTGATCACCCGCCCAACCTACTTTGATGTAATAGTAACCTCGAACCTTTTCGGCGACATTCTGAGCGATGGCGCCGCGGGGCTGATAGGGGGACTCGGAATAGCCCCCGGAGCAAACATGGGCGACAACTTCGCTATGTTCGAAGCGGTGCACGGCTCCGCTCCACGATACGAGGGAATGAGAAAAGTTAACCCGACCGCGATGATTCTTTCCTCAGTGATGATGCTAAAGTACCTGGGTGAGGATGCGCTCGCAGAGAAGGTGGAGAACGCCGTGGACAAACTCTTAGTAGACGGTCAAAAGAACAAGGAGCTGGTCACCTACGATTTGGGCGGAACAGCCACAAACGATAAAATGACAGATGAAATAATAAAAAGACTCGAATAGTCAACAGGAAAGTCTCTGCTTTCTTTCCAGCTACTTTTTCTCCCAGGGGAACCTGTTGTGTTTCTTGTAGTACGCTGCTAAGCCTCCCGCATCAACCACTTCCAGTAGGAATTGTGGGATAGGTGAGGCGGAGATCTCCGTTCCTTTGGTTTTGTTGACTATTTTTCCCTTTTCTAGGTCAACCTCCAAAACGTCACCTTGGTCAACCTTTTCGCTTATTCCTGGGCATATGAGTACTGGTAGCCCTACGTTGAATGCGTTCCTGTAGAATATTCTGGCGAAGTCTTCGGCTATGATGAGTGATACTCCCGCGTACTTCAAAACCAGGGGGGCTTGCTCCCGGCTCGAACCCATACCAAAGTTTTTACCTGCCACTATGACGTCTCCCTTCTCAACCTTGCCGGCGAACTCGGAGTCTATGCCCTCCATGGCGTGCTTCGCGAGTTCCTTCATGTCGAGTGTTTTGAACTTGTATTTGCCCGGTATGATATAATCCGTGTTGACATCGCTTGGGAATTTCCAAACCTTTCCTCTGATCATCGCTCTGACCTCGGGTCTCTTATTTCACCCCTGATGGCTGAGAGGGCAGCTGTGTGAGGGGAGGCTAGATAGATTTCTGCTTCGTCGCTTCCCATCCGCCCCCTGAAGTTGCGGTTGGCTGTGGAGACCACCGTGTAGCCCGGCGAGGGAACACCCTGGTGAGTGCCTACACACGGTCCACACCCCGGGTTGCACACCACAGCTCCCGCTTTCACAAAGATTTCAATCAGCCCTTCCCTCAAGGCTTGAAGATAAATCTCTCTGGACGCTGGTACTATGATGGTTAGCGCCTTAACTCTGTTGTTTTTGAAGACCTTCGCAGCTATTCTCAGGTCCTCAATCCTGCCGTTGGTGCACGTTCCAATGTAAACTTGGTCTACGCTCGTGCCCTCCACTTCGGCTACAGGCTTAACGTTATCCACGGCGTGCGGGCACGCCACAACGGGAATCAAGTCGCTCGCATCAATTTCGAGCATGGAAGCGTAATCCGCGTCTGGGTCACTTGAGAACACCTGGTACTGGTTCTCAGCCAGTTTTTCTTTGATATACTCTATTGTTTTGCTGTCCGGTGCTATTATTCCTGTTTTACCTCCCATTTCAATGGCCATGTTGCAGAGCGTCATTCTCGCCTCCACGCTCAGCTCCCTGATGGTGTCACCTTCATACTCAACCGCCATGTAGTTGGCACCGGAGGCTGTTACCTTCCCAATAACCGTTAGGACAATGTCCTTGGAGTACACTCCCTCGGGGAGTTTCCCGTTCACCGAAACAAGCAGGGTTTCTGGAACTCTAAACCACAGTTTTCCGCTGGCGAAAACAGCCGCCATGTCTGTTGACCCTATCCCCGTTGCGAAGGCGCCCAGAGCGCCGTACGTGCAGGTGTGCGAGTCGGCGCCCACAACCACTGAGCCGGGGACCACGTGTCCCTGCTCTGGGAGAAGCTGGTGACAGACACCGCTGCCAACATCGTAGAGGATTACGCCCTGCTTTCTTCCCCAGTTCCTCATCATTGCGTGCAGCTTGGATACACCTTCGTT